>JACDAP010000337.1 GCA_013695395.1 Solirubrobacterales bacterium | reverse complement strand
GAGGTGCTCGGATGAGCCCCGGCCGCCCGCGGCGACGCCCGCCGCTGGCATACCGCTCCGCCGTGGCGCTGACGTGCCTCGGCTCCCTCGTCGCCCTGCCCGCCGCCACGGCCACCGGCCAGGAGCGCGCCCGGTTCGACACCAAGCTCTTCGCGAAGATCCCCGCCCCGGGATTTCCCGCCTCCGCGTACCTGCACCCCGACTCGCGGGTCTACGAGGGCACCTACGACAACCCGGCGGGCGACCCGCGCCCGTCCCGTGTCTTTGAGTTCACCAATCGGGGCTCGTTGACGCGCTCGTGGACGATCGGCGGGCAGACGCTCGACGGTCCGCACGGCGTCCAGGTGGCCGCCTCCGACGCCGACGGCGACCTCGTCCTGCTCGACAAGAGCCCCGCCCGCGTGCTCAAACTCGACCGGGCGACCGGCGTGCAGTCGATCTACGCGACCTTTCCGGAGGCCGCGCTGCCGAACTTCGCGGCGTGGGGGCCCGACGGCTCCCTCTACCTCAGCGACTACGCGCACGCGGTCCTCTGGCGCGTCCCGCCCGGCGGTGGCGTGGCGATCCCCTGGCTGCGCTCGCCGGTGCTGGAGGGCGGCGGCTTCGGCGCCACGGGTCTGCGGCTGCTCGCAGACCAGCGGACACTGCTCGTGGCCATGCAGAGCCAGGGCGGCGGGACGAACGGGAACCCGACGACCGGCCGCCTCTACAAGGTTGCGATCAACCCGGACGGCAGCGCGGGCGCCCCTGTGCAGTTCTGGGAGAGCGGCCCGCTCGAGGGCCCCGACGGGTTCGCCGTCGCGACCTCGGGCAACGTCTACATCACCCTCCTGCTGACCAACCAGCTTGCCGTCGTCTCGCCGCAGGGCCAGACCGTCGAGCGCTTTCCGTCCGCGCCGCTCAGCGGCGAGAACGGTGGCCCGGTCCCGTTCGACGGGCCGAGCAACGCGGTCTTCGACGGGCAGCGCCTGCTCGTCGCCCAGCAGTCGTTCCTGGCCGGCACCGCGGCCAACCAGGTCATCCAGGACGTCTTCGTGGGCGAGACCGGGCTCCCCGAGCTCGTGCCGCCCGCCTCGGCCGATGACCCGCCCGTCCCGGAGCCCGAGCCGCTCGAAATCTGCCGCACGCGTCGCACGATCACACTGCCGCGCCTGCCGGAGGGTGTCCGCTATCGCAGCGCCGCCGCGAAGGTTCCCGGCGACCGGGTCCGCAAGGTGACGCTACGGGGTGGCCGGAGCCGCAAGGCGACGGTCGACGTGAGCAAGGCGAAGGATGCGCGGATCCGCGTCACGGTCCGGGTGCGGCGCACCGATCGGCGCACGCGGACGTTCTCGCGGGTGCTTCGCGTCTGCTCCTGACCCGGTCCGGGCCAACCGGAGCCGGGACGACGCTCAGCCTGCGTAGGCCTCGATCCAGTCCAGGCGCTTGCCGCACAGCTCCTCGGCGCGCGCGACCGGCACCGAGAACGGCGTCAGCTCGTCGCCCTCGGCGCTCAGGACGAGCGGCCCGAGCACGAGCGGCTGGGCCTCCTGGCCGCGCTGACCGGGGGCGAGGCCGTCGTCGTCGTAGGTGAGCTCCACGCGGTGGGTCCCGGCCTCCAGCCGGATCCGACCGAAGCGCATCATCCCGCCGAGGTTGTTGAGCCGGCCCTGCACCGACGCGGTCTGCTTCCCGTCGATGCGGACCGTCGTGCGTCCCCGGGTCGAACCACCGAGCCAGACGCGGTAGTCGCCGTCGGCGGGGACGCGGAGCTCGGCGGTGAGCCGGCCGTCGTCGAGCGGGACGACGAAGCGGGGGTCGGCGTTCGGCTGCAGGCCGTCCTCGAGCCGTGTCGTCGCGAGGTTCAGCACGCTCACCTGATCTCGTTCGACCGCCACGAGGCGGCCCGCGGGAGCGACCTGGGCGGCCAGCGAGCGGACGGACGCGCAGGGCGGGATAGCGCCCGGACCGGCCTCGTCGCCCAGCGGGAGGTCGGTCACCGGGGGGATCGGCGCCTGGGCCGGGCGCTGCCAGATGTCGTAGCTCTCGCCGGCCCTGATCCGCGTGTAGGCGCTCGGGGGCCGGCTGGCCAGCGGGCTCGTGCGTGGCATGAGGTTGCGGTACTCGCGCAGCGCGTTCGGCTCGAACGCGGTGATGTCCGCGGAGGCGGACTTCGGCAGCTGGCTGCCGTCCCGCAGCGGGATCAGCCGCTCCCGACGCTCCGATGCGCTCTCCCCGGCCGCGCGGCGCAGGAAGTGCCGGGCTCCGTAGGGCTCGTACTCGGTCAGGAGCGTCGGGCCCTGTCCGGCCAGGAGCTTCCCGGCCGACTCGAGCTCGGCGAGCTGCGCGCGCGGCGCCGGGTAGCTGTTGGCGTAGCCGAGCACGTTGC
>JACDAP010000325.1 GCA_013695395.1 Solirubrobacterales bacterium | reverse complement strand
GGCGTGTGGCGGGCCGCGGGGCCGGCGACGCCCGTGCTGCGCGGGGTCGGCCGCCGGATCCAGGCGTTGGAGCGGGCGGCGCGGGGATGAGCTCGGCGTCCGCAGGGCTCCGCGAGGCGCATCCCTGGGACGAGGAGGAGCACGACGAGGACGAGGCCCCGCCGGCGATGAAGATCACGCGACGCACGGTGATCATCGCCGTCGTCGTGGTGCTGCTCATCGTGGCCCTCGTCGCCGTCGTGCTGCCGCAGATCAACGGGCTGCGCTCGACCTACGACCGCCTCAGCGACGGTGACCCCTGGTGGCTCGCGCTCGGCGCGGCCTTCAGCGTCCTCTCCTTCGCGGGCTACGTCGTGATGTTCAAGGCCGTCTACGTGCACCGCGACGACCCCTCGGCCCGGCGCATCGGCTTCGCGGAGAGCTACCAGATCACCATGGCCGGCCTGGCGGCGACGCGGCTGCTGGCGGCCGGGGGTGCAGGCGGTCTCGCCCTGACCGCCTGGGCGCTGCGCCGGGCCGGGATGCCGGCGCGCGTGGTGGCCGACCGCACGATCGCCTTCCTCGTGCTCACCTACCTCGTCTACGTGCTCGCGGTGGTCATCGGCGGGTTCGCCCTGCACTTCGGGCTCCTGCCCGGGGCCGCGCCACTGGCCCTGACCCTCGTGCCCGCCGCGATCGGGGTCGCGCTCCTGGCCGGGGCCGGGCTGATGACGCTGATCCCGGGCGATCTCGAGCGTCGATTTCGGGCTCGCGCCGAGGGCCAGGGTCGCCTGCATCGGCTCGCCGCCCGCCTGTCCACCGTGCCCGCCACCGCCTCGGAGGGGATCCGCCTGGCGATCCGCCATCTCTTCCAGCGTGACCCGGCCCTGCTCGGGACCGTGGCCTACTGGGGGTTCAACATCGCGGTCCTCTGGGCCTGCTTCCACGCCTTCGGAGCACCGCCGGAGCCCGGGGTCCTCGTGGTCGCCTTCTTCGTCGGCCTGCTCGGCAACCTGCTGCCCCTGCCGGGGGGCATCGGCGGCGTGGACAGCGGCATGATCGGAGCGCTGGTGGCCTTCGACGTCTCTGGCTCGCTGGCCGTGGTCGCGGTGCTCTCCTACCGTGTGATCGCCTTCGGCCTGCCGACGATTCCGGGGGCGGTCGCCTACCTGCAACTGCTGCGGACGGTGGCGCGCTGGCGGGAGGAACGGGCGGCAGAACGCGGTGAACGGGACGCTACTATACAAAGTGAAGTGAGTCCTCAGACCCCTACCGGGAGCACCAGCTAACGCGCCATGGCCGACATCGAGAACGTGATCATCGTGGGCAGTGGACCTGCCGGCTACACCGCAGCGCTCTACACCTCGCGGGCGAACCTCCATCCGCTCGTGATCGAGGGCTACCTCTGGGGTGGGCTGCTCCAGCAGACCACCGAGGTCGAGAACTACCCGGGCTTCACCGACGGGATCATGGGCCCCGAGCTCATGCAGACGATGCGCGACCAGGCCGAGCGCTTCGGCACCCGCTTCCTCACCGACGTGGCGACGAAGGTCGAGCTGGCCACCGAGCCCGGCGGCGTCCACAAGGTGTGGGTCGATGAGGACGAGTACCTCACCCGCACCGTTGTCCTCGCGATGGGCGCCGAGCACAAGAAGCTCGGCGTGCCCGGAGAGGACGAGCTCAGCGGGCGGGGCGTCTCCTACTGCGCCACCTGCGACGCGGCGTTCTTCAAGGGCAAGCACATCGCCGTGATCGGCGGCGGCGACTCCGCGATGGAGGAGGCGATCTTCCTCGCGAAGTTCGGCGCCAAGGTCTCGGTCGTCAACCGCCGCGCCGAGCTGCGCGCCTCGAAGATCATGGCCGACCGGGCCCGCTCGGAGGCGAACATCGAGTTCGTCACGCCCTACGTCGTCGAGGAGTTCGCGGCGGTCGAGGGACAGCTTCCGACCCTGAAGCTCAAGCACGCGGAGAGCGGCGAGCCGCTCGAGCTGCCGGACGTCGGATCCTTCATCGCGATCGGGCACGAGCCGCAGTCGGAGATCGTCGCCGGTCACCTTCCCGTCGACGAGGACGGCTACGTGCGGACCGAGGGCCGCTCGACGCGCACCGGGATCCCGGGCGTGTTCGCCGCTGGGGACCTGGTCGACCACACCTACCGCCAGGCGATCACCGCGGCGGGATCGGGCTGCCAGGCGGCGCTCGACGCCGAGTGGTACCTGCGCGACACCCCTGAGGTGCCGACCCCGGAGGGCATGCCGGAAGGCGACCTGGCCGAGGCGCATTGGGCACCGGGCGAGCCGACAGGCGTGCCCGCGACCTCCTAGGAGACGACGATTCGACCGTCCGCCGTGAGGCGGGCGGCGTCCCCGCTGCGGGTCCAGTCGGGCGTTGCGGCCAGCGGTGAGAGCAGCTCGAGCGCGCCGCCTGCTCCCGTCCGGGCCTCGATGCCGTCGAGCAGCTCGTGGTGCTCGGCGCCGCCGGTACGGACCGCGGCGATCCCGGTGTCGGCGGTGAGGTAGACGTCGACGAGTGCCTCGCCTCCCACGAGGTCATCGACCAGCTTTCGTGCACCTTCGCCGAGCGGGGATCCGCCCGTCACGATCGCCTCCAGCGCGGTCAGGTCGAGCGCCTCGCGCTCCGCCGTGCTGAGCGCAGCGAGCTCGCCGACGGCCGCGGGCGTGAGCGCGACGAGCTCGGC
>JACDAP010000311.1 GCA_013695395.1 Solirubrobacterales bacterium | reverse complement strand
TCTGCGCGCGCGTGGGCGCTGACGCTCTTCTACTTCGTCGCCTTCGGTGGGTTCGTGGCGATGTTCCTCTACCTGCCGAAGCTGCTCACCGGCGTGCACGAGCTCTCGAAGACGGACGCGGGCTCGCGGGCGGCCGGGTTCGCGCTGCTGGCCGTCCTGGCCCGTCCCGCCGGCGGCTTGCTCGCCGATCGCATGGACCCGCGGCGCGTGCTGCGCTACTGCTTCGCCGCGACCATCGTGCTCGCGGTGGTGCTCGCCTTCACCTACGAGGAGATGGTGCCGCTGACGGTCGCCTGCCTGAGCCTCGCGGTCGCCCTGGGCCTCGGCACGGGTGCGGTCTTCAAGCTCGTCGCGAAGTGGTTCCCCGAGCAGGTCGGGGCGGTCACCGGCGTGGTCGGGGCGGCGGGCGGCCTCGGCGGGTTCTTCCCGCCGCTCGTGATGGGCGCCGTGTACGCGAAGACCGACAGCTACACCATCGGGTTCCTGCTGCTCGCGTTGGTCGCGGTGGCGGCGTTCGTCGTGGCGCTCCGCGTCAGCGACCCGACGGACTGATCAGCCGACCTGCGCCAGTACCCGGGGGAACAGGATGTTGTTCTCCTCGTGGATGTGGCGATGCATGTCCCGTTCGAAGGTCCCGAGCCCCCGCAGGAGCTCCCGGTGCGTGGCGCAGCGGGCACGGCTGTCGTCCCAGGCGCCGCCGAGCTCGTGGAGCCGGCCGAGGCCGGCGCCGACCGCCTGGTGATCGTCTCGCAGATGCGCGAGCAGTTCGTCGTCGGGGCCGGGGCGGGCCTGGCCACCGTCGAGCGTCGCGCACGCCGGGAAGAGCGTGCGCTCCTCGAGCAGCAGGTGCTCCTCGACCTCGGCCCGGAGCGCGAGGAACGTCCGCTCGAGGTCGTGCAGGTCCGGTTGGTCGGCGCCGTGGACCCGCGACACGGTGGCGAGCAGCTTGGTGAGACGCGCCAGCGCGACGCGGAGCGGCCCGTGGTGGGTGACCACGATGTGCTCGCAGAGCTCGCCGATCGACAGGCCGCGGAGGTCATCCGCGGGCGAGGCGGCGTCGCTCGGGGCCGCGGCGGCGATGAGCTCGAGCACCTTGCCGAGCTCCAGCTCGCGCTGGTCGCAGGCGTCGCGGAGGCTGAGGTCCCCGCCGCAGCAGTAGTCGAGCTGGAGCCGTTCGAAGAGCTCGGCCGCCCCGGGCCGGTGTGTCGCCAGCTCCCCGAGGGTGTCGGTGCCGCCTGCCTGCGTGGACATCAGGACCTCTTCTTGTAGTAGTCGGCGTTGAGCTCGATGTAGGAGAGCCACTGCGGTGGGACCTGATCCTGAGCGGTGATCGCGTCCACCGGACAGGCCTCGACGCACGCATCGCAGTCGATGCATTCCTCCGGGTCGATGTAGAGCTGATCGGCCTTGTCGAAATCCGGTTCGTCAGGAGTCGGATGGATGCAGTCGACCGGACAGACCTCGACGCACGAGACGTCCTTCTCCCCGATACACGGCTCGTTGATGACATACGCCATGGCGCTGACCCTTTCTTACATGTGGACTATGTAAAAGATACCGCAGTGGCCGGTAGCGTGGCGCCGATGCGCGTCCGCTGCAGGGTCGTCTGTTCGATGCTCATCGGCCTCCCGTTGCTTGCCGCGCCGGTCGGCGCCCACACCCAGGAGCCCGCCGAGCGCCCCCTCGCGATCGGTCTCTCGGTCAAGGAGCGCGGCTGGGTTCGCTTGACCGTGCAAGCCACCCCAGGCCGGCTCGTGCGCGTCGCCGAGCGGCTGCCGGACGGCACCGAGACGGCGCTCACGGACATGACGATGGTCGAGGCGAGCAGTGGGCGAAAACGCCTTCTCCCGTGGCGCTGTGACCGGCTGCAGCGAACCGTGGTCCTCACCTCCGTCGCCCCGGACGGGCAGGTGGAGCGCAGCGAGGCGGCGATCCGGACACCCCGCTGCACCGGGCGGGTGAGCTTCGGGCGCATCACCGGCCGGGCCGGCCGATGCGAATCTGGGCTTTTCCGAGCTGATGGCGTGCGATCAGCCGGACGGGGTCAAAGCGCGTCTGCGATGTCGGGTCGGACAGCGCCCGCAGGGCGTCGCCGAGCTCAGATGCCCGGCGTTGCCGCAGCTTGATCGCGTCCGCGACGTTCTGATTCAAGACCGCGGCGGTCTCCGGGTGCGAGTGGTGCTCCCAGAGAAGCGTGAGGAGATCAGAGCGAGTCCGGGCGAGATCAGCTTGGACCTGAACCGCGAGCCAGTACTCCAGGCGTTCCTTCTTGTAGAGGCCTTCGAGCACGTCGAGCCGCTTGCCGCGATTCATCGTCTCGATGCCCTCGGGGGCGAGCTCGGCGAGCCTGGCAGTCGTCTCGATCTGGAGCGACGTCACGCGGTGCTTGAGGCTCGCGAGCTGGGTGTAGTCGGCCTCGGTGATGCCGCGTCGACGGACTCTGGGCGATCTCGAACAGGATCTCGTTCGCCGCGACCGCGTCGGATAGTCGCTCGCGATCTTTGTCCTTGACCATGTTCTGCAGGGTCTCGCTCATTTCCTGGAGTTGCTCGGAGATCGCCTCGAGCTGTTGGCTCAGTGCCGCAGTCACCGCGAGCGTGGCCATGTTGGAGGCCGCTGCGGCTTGCGCGCCTCCCTTCTCGAACCGCATGACATGGCGCAATCTGCCTTTGTCGCCGCGCACGAGCGCGAGCACGTTGCCGGACTTGTCGAAGACCGGCTTACCCTTGGCGAGATGCTCCATCGTCTCGGGAGCGAGTGCGACGATTCGCCCCGAGTTCGCCCTGCTGGAACTTGTCGGTCGCGTTCAATCCGCCGGCTGCCATCGCATTGCGGACGAGTTGCGGCATAGGCCCAGTGCCGCCGCCTGCCTTGCGCCTGGTAGCCCGCCCTGGTCGAAGGCGACGAGGGAGTCTTCCGGGCCTACGACCAGCGCGTTGCCGGAGTCGTTCGGAAGGCGTACGAGAACGACGTCATCCAGCCCGGGGCCGACGGGCACTTCCGGCCGCTTGGCTGCGATCGCGCTCTCCTGCGCTCGTACCTCGGTGGGGTCCGCACCGCGGCGGCGGAGTCGCCGGCCGTCGCCGCGCACAAGATGCCGAGGCACTTCGCGTTCAACATCGCGAAGCGTGCCGCCGCTTCCGCTGGATTCGACATGAGCGTCGGCGCCACGAGCGGCGCAGAAACGGCTAGGCCCCGCGTTTGCAGGGCCTAGTGCGATGGCGAATCCCGGACTTGAACCGGGGACACCACGATTTTCAGTCGTGTGCTCTACCAGCTGAGCTAATTCGCCGTGCGGGGCGGGAAGGGTAGCGCGAACCGGGGCTCAGGCGCCGGGTCCTGGGTAGCCTCGAAGGGTGCTCCGACGGCTCATCATCGCCGCGTTCGCTGCGGCGCTGCTGGGCGTCCTGGGCGGGTGCGGCGACAAGAAGGAGGACCGGTCCGTCGTGATCACCGATCCGCTCGCCGAGGCGCTGGCGCACGCTCCGGCGGACGCGGCGGTACTTGCGGTGGTCGACACCGCGCGGCGTCGGGGGGCGAGCGCCTCGCTGGCCCGCCTGCTCGCCGGAGGGCTCACGGGCGGGGTGATCGGCACGGATACCGGGAGCGGGGACCGTGCTCCCGGCGGGCCGCTGACCACAGGGAACGTCGTCGTCTGGAGCCCGCGGACCGGGCTGCGCGGGCGGTTCTCCGCGCGGGTGGTGGCCGACGGCGAGCGACTGGGTGAGCAGCTCGCCCGTCGGGAGGACGCAGGCGCCCTCGAGCGGGTCGGTGAGGACGGCGACTACACGCTCTACATCGACGAGGCCGGTGGAGCGGTGGCCCGCCGCGGCCCGGTGTTCGTCACCGGCCCCGGCCCCGACGCGCTCCGCACGGTGCTCGAGCGCCGTCGGCGCCGCCAGGCCCAGTGGACCCCCGCGCTGCTACGCGAGCGGACGCTCGGACTGCCGCTCGGAGCGATCGCCCGGGTGTCGGTCGATGCCGGTGCCGAGCTTGCGAGGACCGGCGCCGCGGCGGGGCGGCTGCCGTGGGTCGGGGCGCTGCAGCGCGTCGCGGTCACGATCACGCCTGAGGTGCGTGCGTTGCGCGTCCGGGTGCGGGCGAGCGTGGCGGAGGGGCTGCCGGCCGACGCCTTCCCACTTGCGCCCGGCGCCGAGCCGCCGCGGATCCGCGGCGCAGGGACCGCCGTCGCCTCCGTGCGTGAGCCACGGCAGACCCTGGGCTTTCTGCGGCGCGCGATCGATCTCCTCGATCCTGAGCGGCTCGCCGACCTGCGAACGGCTGAGGCGCTCGTCGACCGCTTCGCGAACGTGAGCCTCCAGGAGGACCTCATCGACCGGCTCGCGGGGAGCGCGACGGTCACCTCCACCGACGGGCGGACGGTGACGCTGCGCTCGGAGCTCGACGATCCCGAGCGGACTGCGGGGGCGCTCGGCCGGCTCTCCACGCTGGCGACGATCGGCGGGCCGCTCGCCGGCCTGGTCGGCATCGACACCGGCGGGCTCGACGTGGACGAGGACGACGGCGTCTACACGCTCACGCAGGACCGGGAGCTCCTGGTCCGGCTGACGGTGGTCGACGACCTCCTCGTCGCCTCCAACGATCCCCGGGCGGACCTGAAGGCCGCGGCTCGGGCTCCCGTCCGGTCCGCGCCGGCCCTCGGTGCGTTCCGGGCGACGCTCGACCCGGCGTTCCTCGCGCAGGGGCTGCCGCAGCTCGGACTGCCGCGGGCCGACCCCGGGCTGCTCGCCTCCTTCGGTGCGGCGGTCCTCACCGCCCGCGCTGAGGCGGACGGGCTCGACGCCCAGCTGATCCTCCCGGTGCGCTGAGCGCCGCTCAGCGGTCCCAGGCCTTCAGCTGCGCGAGTGGGTCGACGGGCACCGAGTTCTTCGCGCCGGTGCGCCAGCCGTTCGGCCAGATCTCGAAGTGCAGGTGGCTCGTGGAAGAGCGCCCGGTGGAGCCGACCGCGCACTGCGTCTGCTTATCTCTTAACTGCTCGCCGGCCTTCACACG
>JACDAP010000392.1 GCA_013695395.1 Solirubrobacterales bacterium | reverse complement strand
GCCGCGCCGGCCCACGGCGCGGCAAGGGCGGCGACGTCGGTGAGCGTGCCGTTCAGGTCGAAGACGACGGTGGTCACGTCGTCGTGTCGGGCAGGTGCCGGCCCACGTGGCCGACGTAGAGGCCGCGCGCGACCGGGCCCGAGCCGTCGGCGACGTGGAGGTAGATCCGCGCGATGAAGCCGGCGCCCGACCCGGAGCCGAGCGCGACGTGCGGGCCGAGATCGAGCCGCTCGCCGTCGTGGGTCACCGTGTAGTCGTGCGGGTTGCGGGAGCGGGCGATCTCCGAGACGTTGCCCTTGTAGGTCAGCCCGGCGTCGGTCGCCGCCTGGGTCAGGGACGCACCCATCTCGCCCTGGGCGTACCGGCCCGCGAGCCCGTCGAGCTTCTCGAGCGCCTCGAGGATCTCAGCGGGGCGCCGGTAGGGGGAGTCGGCGGCGGAGGCGGTCGCCGCTTCGGTGAAGATGAGGTGCTCGGCGCTCGCGGCGGCCCGGGCGACCGCCTCGGCCACGGAGGCAGGCGGCTCGGTCACGGCGTCCACGGAGCCGGTCTGCTCGCTGCTGCCCGCCTCGGCCAGCAGCGCGGAGAGCCGCGCGATGGTCCGCTCGTCGACCCGGCGGGCCTCCTGGAGCTCGTCGAGACGCGTGAGCAGCTCGTCCCGGTGCGCGGAGATCGCCTCGAGCTCCCCCTGGAGCGAGCTGACCTGCTCGTCGGGCGCATCGGCCACCGCCGCGTCGTCGGCCTGCTGCTTGCGGAGGTTCTTGATCCGCTCCTCACCGGTGGCGGCTCGGAGCTCGGCGGAGGCGAGCGCCCGTTCGGCCCGGTCGGCGCGGCCGCCCTCCTCGGCGCGGCGGGCGTCGGCCTCCTCGCGGCGCTGCTTGGCCTTCTCGAGCTGGCGGTGCAGCTCCTCGGCCCGCGCGGACTCCTTGTCCATCGCCTTCTCGCGTGCCGCGAGGTCCTTCTCGGCGGACTTCGCCTCGCGCAGCCTCGCCAGCAGCGGTGAGTCGGCCACCCCGGCGTGGGTGAGGAACTTCTGCCAGTTGCCGAAGACCTCGATGACGTGGTCGGGATGGGGCCAGTCCTCCCGCTTGAGCCAGTCCTGGGCCTTGGGCACCTCGGCCGTCAGCAGGATCCAGCGATAGAGATGGAGCAGGTGGTCGGCTTCCTCGACGAGGAAGGCGACCTCGCGCAGGCGCCCGTCGGGCGCGGGGTGGCGCGCGGGCGGACCTTGCCGGTCGGCCCCCTTGCCGGTGAGGCCGTTGGTCGGCGCTGGTGATGCTCCGGCACCGTTGCTCTCCGCCTCGGCCTCGGCCGAAGCGGTCTCGGGGGCCGGCCCCGCGCCGAGCAGCGCTTCGACGGCGGGGGGCCGCTCGGTCGGGCCCTCCTCGTCGTCCTTGCGTTTGCGGCTGCGCTTACCCACGGCGTGGACGGTACCCGGATGCTCGCCGCACAAGCCGGCCGGCGTCCACAATCGCTTCGACGAGCGGCACGCTGCCTCAGCCCGCGACCACGGAGGCGGCGCGGGCGCTCTCGGCACCCCGCACGATCTCCCGCGGCGGCAGGCGCCGCGAGACCACCTTGGAGACGCCGTCGTCGCCCATCGAGACCCCGTAGAGGATGTCAGCAGCCTCCATCGTGCGCTTCTGGTGGGTGACCACGATGAACTGGGCGCGATCGGCGTAGGTCCCGAGCAGATCGAGGAATCGCCCGATGTTCAGGTCGTCGAGGGCGGCCTCGACCTCGTCGAGGATGTAGAAGGGGCACGGCTTCGCGAGGAACACCGAGAAGAGGAAGGCGATGGCGGTCATCGACTTCTCACCCCCGGAGAGCAGCGAGAGGCGCTTCATCGCCTTGCCGGCCGGGGTGATCTCGATCTCGACACCGAAATCGTCGGGCTCCTGAGCGGCGTCCGCCTCGGCCTCGGCCGCTGCTTCGGCCGCCGCCGCGGCGGCGACCTCGGCGACGCCGTCACCTGCGTCCTCCACCTCCTGGCCGCCGAGCACCGCGCGCGGTCCCGTGTCCTCTCGGAC
>JACDAP010000289.1 GCA_013695395.1 Solirubrobacterales bacterium | reverse complement strand
AGGCAGAGCAGGACGCGAGGCACCCGCCGAGGGTTGCGCATCACAGGACGATGCGCGTCGGCCTGCTGTGCGGCGGAAGGCCCGAGGACCTCCCGCAGCGGAGGGTCAGACCGCCGAGACCTCGTCCTCGTCCGCGACGCGGAACGAGGAGCCGCAGCCGCACGCGGCCACGACGTTCGGGTTGACGACCTGGAAGCCCGCGCCCTGAAGCGACTCGACGTACTCGATCTGGGAACCATCGACGTAGGCCAGGCTCTGCGAGTCGACCAGGAGCTTCAGCCCGTGGTCGGTGAAGACGACGTCGCCCTCGCGTTGCTCATCGAAGGCGAGCTGGTACTGAAATCCGGAGCAGCCGCCGCCGCGCACGCCGACGCGCAGGCCAGCGGTCTCGACGTCCGAGCCCTGGGCCGCGAGGAAGTCGCGGACCCTGATGGCGGCGTCGTCGGTGAAGGCGATGCCCTTGGCGTGGTAGGTGACCTCTGTGGTGCTCATGCTTCATTAAGTGTAGCGCCCGCTACCCTCCCCGGAGATGCCCCAGACAGACGAGCTGAAAGTCCGGATCGAGGCCGCCCTGCCGGGGTCGACGGCAGAGGTCGAGGACTGGACGGGGGGCGGGGACCACTTCCGCGCGACCGTCACCGCTCCCCAGTTCGCGGGCCTCTCGCGCATCGCACAGCACAAGCTCGTCTACGGCGTCTTCGGCGCCGAGATCGGCGGCCCGATCCACGCCCTCGCCCTCACCACCAAGCCCACGGAGTGACCTGATGTCCGAGACGAACCCCATCGCCGAAGCGATCGCCGGCGCCATCGCGGAGAACCCGACCATCCTCTTCATGAAGGGCACGCCCGACGCCCCCGCCTGCGGCTTCTCCGCGCGGACCGTCGCCGCCCTGCAGTCGCTCGAGGCGCCGTTCGCGGCGGTCGACATCCTGCCCGACCCGCGGATCCGCCAGGAGCTCTCGGCGATCTCCGACTGGCCGACGATCCCACAGCTGTTCGTGAACGGCGAGCTGGTCGGCGGCGCGGACATCGTGGCCGAGATGTACGAGACGGGCGAGCTGGCCGGCGTGCTCGGCCTGGAGGCTCCGGCCGACGCGCCGGCGGAGGCCCCCGCGGCCGAGCAGGAGCCGGCGGCGCCGCCGCTCCAGATCGAGAATCGCCTGTAGCCGCTCAGCGGATCCGCAGCGCGTACGCCGCGCTGCCGCTGAGCCGGAGCGCCTTGTCCCGGTAGGCGGGGCGGGCGCGCTGGGCGATGCCCTCGGCGCCGTCCGGGGTGGAGCCCTCACCGAAGGCGTCCTCCACCCCGCCCGGCGGGAGGAACGCGGCGCTCACGCCGTCGTAGCGCTCGATCGCCGCCACGCGCGCCCGCAGCGCCTTGAGCGTCCGGGGCCCCTCTTCCCCCTCCGCGGGCGCACCCTCCCCGCCGAACAGGTCACCGAGGTCGAAGACCTCCTCGAGCGCGTTCTGACCGGTCGCGACGTCGGCGCTCGTGCCGGTCAGGCTCAGCAGCCGCTCCCCGCGGGGCATGCCCTTCGGCACCCGGACGCGGATGGTCCGCGTGAACGCCTTGCCCTGGTTGACCCGCCGGGCCGTGACCCTCAGACGGATCCTCCCCCCACGACGGGCCGTCCGCGGGCCGCGGACCTTCAGCAGAAACGCCTGGCGCAGGTCGCGGCGGATCTTCAGGTACACCTCGACGCCGGAGACGCGCAGCGGCCCGAACCGGTACGCGTCGAGCTGCGAGGCCATCGCCGCGAAGTCCGCGACGAGCGCGCCCCCGACCAGGCCCTCCACCCCGGGCCCCCCGCCGACGTACTCGTTGCAGAAGCGCAGCGGCTTGCCCGGCGCTTCGAGCAGGCCGATCTTCGCGCACATCCGCGAGCTCTGCCGGGACGGAACGCCCTGCAGCGCGTTGTAGGCGAGCTGCGCGACGGCGACACCGCCGACCTGGGTGAGCGCGGAGCTGCCGACGGGCAGGCCGACCTTGCTCTCGTCGGCGATCTGCACGTTCGCAACCTGCTCGCGGTCTCGGTCCTCGTCGAGCGCGGCGACGCGCATCGGGAAGCTCGGCGGGGGCGCGCCGAGACGGCCGGCGACCGCGGCGATCCCGTCGGAGGTGAGCGTGCCGACGGTCCGGCCGGGCGAGGCGAGCTTGTAGGAGCTCGCGCCCTCGATCCCGAGCGGGTTGTTGATCACGGTGTGGACGTAGGCGTCCTGCAGGAACAGGGAGCGGCGGCCCGCGGAGTCGAGCGGATGCCCGAAGGCCCAGAGCTTGTCGCCGTCGACGTAGGAGACGGTGCCGACCGCCCCGGCGGTGAGATCGCCGGTGGAGAGCCCCACGGCCATCGCGGACCCGGGCACGAGCGGGCCGGCCGGGAAGAGCGACGGGCTCGGGGCCCCGGGCGCGGCGTAGATCGCCCGCCCGACCTTGCGGCCGGCGGCCTGGACCGCGCTGGCCACGGCCGGGGAGAGGCCGCCGAAGCTCAGCGGCTCGGCGATCGGCTTCGCGCGGGCGACGGTGGCCGGCTCCATCGACACGCTGTCGGGCACGTCTACCGGCTCGCCGAGCACCGACTCGATCGGGGTCGCCAGGCCGGTCAGCCCGCCGAACTCGCCGATGCCGAGCGAGATCGCGCCGGCGATGCGCAGGCTGCCGTCGGCGGTGGGACAGCGGATCGGTGAGCCCGAGAAGCCGGGCCCGATGCCGGTCCGATCGACGGCGGGGCCGGAGGCGCGGAAGAGGATGTAGGGGGTCTGCGCGGCGGCGTCGCCGGCGATGATGTCGACGATCTCGACGTCGAACTGGGTTATCGCGGTGCCCTGGACGACCGAGGCGCCCTGGCACTGCATGCCCGGTCGGAGGTCACCGAGCGGCATGACCTGCTCCCCCGCGGCGTGAGCCGCCCCCGGCGCGGCCGCCAGGAGCAGGAGGGCGAGCGCGACGGAACGACGCAAGGTGTTCACGGCGCGGGACGGTAGACGATGGCGGCCCGGAGCGGGCCGATCCCGGCCGCTCAGCAGGCTCAGGCCCCGCGCGCCTCGAGGTGCTCGACGATGCGGCGGGAGTCGACGATCGCCTCGCCGTCCTCGAGGACGAGCACGGGCACCTTCGGCTGCCCGGTGAGCGCGACGACGCGCTCCCGGTCCCGCTTGCGTAGCGGCTCGCGGACCGTGTCGAACTCGAGTCCGGCGCGCTTCAGCTCCCGGGCGACCCGGCCGCAGGGGCAGAGCACGTCGGTCGGGGTCGGGCAGCGGTGGAGCGTCAGCGGGGCCATGGGCTCAGATGATCCTCGACGCGAGCCGTTCCGCGCTCCGCAGGCCGAAGCCCACCGCCCGGAGCGGGAGCGGCTGGCGTGTGCCGGCCGGCCGGACGTGGAGCGGCTCGCGCTCGCGATACCAGTCGATCGTGGCTTCCAGGCACTCCTCCGCCGGGCCCGGCGCCCAGCCGAGCAGGCGCTTGGCCTTGGTCGAGCGGTAGGCCCAGCGCTGGGCCATGCTCACGAGCTCGTGCTCGTGCACCCCCAGCATGCTTCCCAACGGACCCAGACCGCGAGCCATCGGGACCGCCGCAGCCAGCGGGAGCTTGATCGCCGGGGGCTCGACACCGCTCAGCCGCCCGAGGTCGGCGAAGAGTCGGTCGAGCGTGTAGTTCCGGTTCCCGAGCAGGTAGCGCTCCCCCACCTCGCCGTGCTCGTCGCAGAGCAGCAGGCCCGCGGCGACGTCCTGCGCCGCGACGATGTTCACCGTCCCGTCCACGTAGGCGGGGATCTCGCGGCGCAGGAAGCGACGGACGATCTCCGTGGAGGAGCGATACGTGTCCCCACGGCCGAAGACGTAGGTCGGGCAGGCCACGACGACGTCGAGGCCGCGGGCGGCGATCCGCATCGCGCCGGCCTCGGCCTCGTGCATCGCGTCGACGTAGGGCAGCCCGAGCGCGCCGGCTCGGAAGTGCTGCTCCTCGTCGGCCGTGCGGCTGTTCCCGGTCGCGGGACCGACGGCGGCGAACGAGGAGGTGTGCACGACCCGGCCCACCCCGGCGACGAGCGCCTCCTCCAGCAGGGTCCGCGTGCCCTGCACGTTGACCCGGAAGTGGGCGCCCGGGCTCGCGCGTAGCGAGGTCATCCCCGCGCAGTGGAAGAGCTTGTCGACCCCGTCGAGCGCCCGGCGCAGCTGGCGGCGCTCGAGCAGGTCGCACGTCACGCGCTCGACGCCGAGCCCCGCGAGGTTCTCGAGGCGGGAACCGGGCCGGACGGTGACGCGGACCTCGTCGCCCCGGGCCAGCAGCGCCCGCGTGACGTGCGAGCCGATGAAGCCGGAGGCCCCGGTGACGAGGGTGACGGCCACCCGCCAATGCTCGCACGCTCGCGCGGAGCGATGCGCGGGTAGGGTCGCGGGCCATGGCCAGCGTCCGCATCGTCACCGATTCCACGCACTACCTGCCGCAGGGGGGCGAGCACCCCCTCGATTTCGACGTCGTCTCGCTCTACGTCAACGAGGGCGGCGAGACCACCCGCGAGGCCGAGATCGAGCTCGGCCCCTTCTACGAGCGGCTGCGCGCGGCCGACGACCTGCCGACCACCTCGCAGCCCTCGATCGGGGACTTCCTCGCCGTCTACGAGCCGCTGCTGGCCGCAGGACAGGACATCGTCTCGGTCCACATCTCCGGCGGGATCTCCGGGACGATCGAGACCGCGCGTCAGGCCGCCGAGGAGTGCTTGCGCACCTACCCCGACCGGCAGGTGCTCGTCGTCGACTCGGGCACCGCGGGCGGCGGGCTCGGGATGATCGTGCTGGCCGCCGCCGCGGGGGCCCGGGCCGGCGCGGCCGCGGAGGTCGTCGCCGCACGGGCCGAGGAGGCCAAGCGGCTGCAGAAGATCTGGTTCGCGGTCGACACGCTCGAGTACCTGCGCCGGGGTGGACGGATCGGTTCGGCGGCGGCGATGCTCGGCGGCGCGCTGAAGATCAAGCCGATCCTCACCATGGACGGGGAGATCACGCCGATCGAGCGCGTCCGGACCGCGGGCCGCGCGTATCAGCGACTCATCGACTTCGCGACCGAGCTCAAGGACGAGGGAGCCGACGCGTGGATGATCGCCCACATCCAGGCGCCCGATGAGGCCGCACGCCTGGCCGGCGACATCACCGAGCTCTTCGGGCACGGCCCCTTCTGCATCTCCGAGCTCGGCCCGGTGATCGGCAGCCACGTCGGTCCGGGGCTGCTCGCGGTCGGCGGGGTGCCCGCCCGGCTGCTGGGCTGATCGCGGCGCGGACGCTCGAGCCGACGCGACCGCCCGGCACTCCCGCCGTCAGGGTGAAGCGGGTGACGCGTCGGCGGGCGGCCCCGACGGAGCGCTCTCGAGCTCCTCGCCGATCTCGCCGTCCGGCGGCGCGGCCCCGAGCTGCCCGCCACGCCACAGGTGGCGCACGATGATCTGCAGCGCGGCGGCGACGGGGATCGCCACGAGCGCCCCGAGCACGCCGAGCAGCGAGGCGCCGATCAGGATCGAGACGATCACGAGCAGCGGCGCCACGCTCACCGCCCGCCGGTAGACGAACGGCTGGAGCACGTTGTTCTCGACCTGCTGGTAGACGAGGAAGAAGATCGCCCAGACGATCAGGTCCGCCGGGAAGTCGGTGAAGGCGGTGACGATCCCGATCAGGACGCCGGCGATCGTCGCGCCGACGAGCGGGACGAGATCGAGGAAGAACATCAGGACCGCGAGCGGAACGGCGAACGGCGTCCCGAGCAGCGTGAGGACCAGGAGCGTGGTGAGGCCCGCGGTCGTCCCGAGGGTGAGCGCCCCCGCCACGTAGCCAGCGGTCGACTTGTAGATCTCCTCGGTGAGCGGGCGCAGCCGGACCTCGCGCTCCGGGCCTCGGGCGCGCAGGAAGAACTCGACCAGCCGACGCCCGTCGAGCAGGAGGAAGAAGGTCATCGTCAGCACCGTGATGAGCTGGACGCCGACCGCGAAGACCCCGACGGTCACCGAGGAGAGCGCCGAGGCCGCGTCGCCGACCTTGGACGGCAGCGCGGCG
Source organism: Solirubrobacterales bacterium (assembly GCA_013695395.1). Lineage (GTDB taxonomy): Bacteria > Actinomycetota > Thermoleophilia > Solirubrobacterales > Solirubrobacteraceae > Paraconexibacter. Next base: position 4,609 of record JACDAP010000289.1, on the reverse strand, counting down.
GCCTGCTCGTTGAGCGTGGTGATGATCCCGTAGCGGTTGTCGTACTCGCGGAAGGTCGCGTTGCGGCGCAGGTCGGCGAGGTAGCCGGGCGCGTCTTCGGCGAGCTGGTCGACCTGCTCGACGACCGGCGGAACCACGAGCAGCCCCACACCGACCACGATCGCGATGATTCCCAGGTAGATCAGCAGGATCGCCATGGGCCGCGGGAGCCCCAGGCTCGAGACCTTGTCGACCGCGGGCCCGAGCGCGACCGCCAGGAACGCGGCGATGAACACGAGCAGCAGGACCGAGCGCACCACGTAGAGCACGTAGAGCAGGCCCGCCAGCGCGGCGAGGGTGAAGACGAAGCGCGCGATCTCGCGCGTGCCCGGGAGGCTCGCGAGCTCGACGACGGGGCGGGGCGGCGGCCCGCCCCCGGGATCGGCGGTGGCGCCGGGAGCGGACGTTGGAGCGGGCTCGGTCATGCCGGCGGCAGGCTACGCCGACCGGCGCTCAGCGGCGGCGACGTCGGCGGAACAGGCCGCCGACCGCGGCGATCCCGCCGGTGAGCACGAAGCCCGCCACGGCGGCGCCGATCATCACGTTCTGCTGGTTGGCGGCGATCTGCTTGCGCCAGTCGGTGGCCTCGGCCACCTCGGTCTTCAGGGTGCCGATCGAGACCGCGAGCGCCTTGCGGTTCTCCTCGATCGAGGCACGGATCTCGTCCGGGGTCCGGGTCGCCATCAGCGCTTCACCTCTGCCGCACGGGCCTCGTTCACGGTCTCCTGGATCTTCTTGCCCTCGTCGATCGCCATCGCCGGCGTCGGGGGCGAGCCCTTCGTGAGGAAGCGCTTGGCCACCAGACCGGCGATCGCCGCCATGATCAGCAGGACACCGGCGACGAAGAAGAAGCCGACGTAGATGCTCTGGTTGTTGACCGGCAGCAGGTACCAGGCCAGCCAGGCGAACCCGAACAGGAGCATCACCAGCGCGCCGAGGACGAAGATGCCGGCGGCGGCCGCGATGCCCGCGCCGACGCCGAGCGCCTTGACCTTGAGCTGGACCTCGGCCTTGGCGAGCTCGATCTCGTCCTTGACGAGCAGCCGGGTCTTCTCGGTGATCTCCTGGATCGCGCTGGCGACCGAGGCCTTCTCGTCGTTCTTCTGCGGGAAGTCCGTGTTCATCGGCCGAACCTCTTCAGGATCAGGGAGACGGCGGCGCCGCCGAGGAACGCGAGACCGACCACGACCTCGGGCTTCTCGGTGAGGGCCTGCGCCTGCGCTGCGGCACCCTCGGGGGCGGTGGAGGTGTCAGCCGGGCCGGGTGCGTCGCGCTCGGCCAGCCACTCGCTCGCCGGCTTCGCGCTGCCCGCGGGGCTCTCGTGGGTGGCGTCCGCCGGCGCGACCGTGGGGGTCGGCTCGGTGCTCGAGGCGGCCTCCGGCGTCTCGCCGCTGGCACCTTCGGGCGTGTCCGAGGCAGCGCGCTCTCCGGCCTCCTTCGCGGCCTCACTGCCCGGTGCGTACGGGTCGGCGGCCGCGTGGACCTCCGTCTTCTCGTCCGGGTCCGGGCCCGCGGGGGTGGGCGCGTGGGGGTCTTTAGCGCTCACTCGGGCGGATCCTCGTCGAAGGCCTTCCGCCAGATCACGGCGGCGAGTTTGGTGGTGGCGACGCTCGCGACGGCTCCGATGCCTGCGAGCAGGCCGGACCACAGGAGGCGCTTGGTCATGTCGTTCTCCATCTGGCCTCGACCCTACCCAACCTGCCCGTCAGCCATTCAGTCCCCCGCAAATCGTCTCCACGATCGCGTCCTTGGCACCCTCGAACTCCACCGCACCGATGGCCTCGTCGGCGAAGATCCACCCCGTGAGCACCTGCTCGACCGCCCCGTAGAAGGCCATCGCGGCGAACGAGGGGGTCACCACGTCGCGGAACTCGCCGCTCTGCACCCCCCCCGCGACGATCCGGGCGATGCCGTCGTAGGCCAGGCGGATCTCGGGCAGGTGGGTGCGACCGAACGAGTTGGCCGCCCGGGTGACCTCCACGATGATCACCTTCATCAGGTCGGGATCGTGGCGGTAGGACTCGAAGATGAAGCCCGCGACCGTCCGGAGCTTCTCGCGGGCCGCAAGCTCCTGCTCGTCGACCTGCTCGATCACCTCGACCATCACGTTCCAGCGCTCCTCGAAGAGCGTCGAGAGCACCTGGTCCTTCGAGCGGAAGTAGTGGTAGACGAGGCCGTAGGCGACGCCGGCCTCGTCGGCGATGTCGGCCACGCGGCACTGGTTGAAGCCGCGGCGGGCGAAGACCCGGACGGCGGCGTCGAGGATGAGTCGGCGCTTGTCGGGCGCGGGCGCCTTGGCGGGGGTGGTGGCCATTCAGGTTCCTTCGACGGGCCGGGCGTAGGCCTCGGGGCGGCGGTGCTGGAGGGACGGAAGGGTGGCACGAACGTGCTCGAGCCGGTCCAGATCGAGGTCGGCGAGCACGACGGCGTCGGTGTCGGCCGGCGCGCGGGCGATCACCACGCCCCACGGATCGACGACCATCGAGTGCCCCCCGGTGCGGAGTCCGGGGACGGCCTCGGAGTGCTGGTTGGCGGCGATCACGAAGCATTGCTCCTCGATCGCGCGGGCACGCAGGAGCACCTCCCAGTGCTGAAGGGTCGTGGCCCAGGTGAATGCGGCGGGAACGAGGAGGACGCGAGCACCGGCCAGGGCCAGGCTCCGGTAGAGCTCGGGGAAGCGGAGGTCGTAACAGACGCTCAGGCCGAGGCCGACGCCGTCCGCCGTGTGGCTGAGGACCATCGCCTCGCCCGGCTGCTCGCGCTCGCTCTCCGCGTACCGGCGGCCGTCGATGGTCACGTCGAAGAGGTGGAGCTTGCGGTAGGTGGCGTGGATCTCACCGTCGGGCCCGACGTGGACCGAGGTGTTCGCCGTGCGCTCCTGCCCCGGGACGGCTTCGGCGACCGAGCCGGCCACCAGGTCGATCGAGAGCTCGGCGGCGAGCGCACGGGCCCAGGTGATCGCCGGGCCGTCGAGCAGCTGGGCGCCCGCGGCGATGTCCTCGGGGGCCCCATACGCGGTCCACTTCTCGGGCAGCAGGACGAGCCCGGCGCCGTCGGCCGCGGCCCGGCGGACGAGCGCATCGGCTCGCTGCAGGTTGGCGTCCGGGTCGGGCGTGGAGCACATCTGCACTGCTGCGACCCGCATTCGACCCCTTTCACCCGCTGACTGACCGGTCAGTCACAGCTTAGGCGGCGATCGGCACGGACGGCGTCCGCATGCGTCGCCTCGACGCCTCGTCCGTGCGCGTGACACCCTCCGAGAGGTGACCCGTCTGATCGACCGCGCCTGGCCGCTCGCTCCGCTCGGCCTGCTCGGGCTCGCCCTCGTGATCGTCGTGATCGGTCTGCTCGCGGCTCCTGCCGAGACTCCACAGGACCGGATCGCGGGCACCGTCGAGGACTTCGCCGCCGCAGTCGACGAGCGCCGCGGCGAGGACGCCTGCGCGCTGCTGACCCCCGCCGCCGCGAAGGCCACCGCCGACTCGATCGGCACCCTCGGCTGCGCGACGGTCGTGCGCTCGTTCGGCTTCGCGGTCGACACCGGGCCGCTCCGGGTCGCGACGATCCTCCGCGCCGACGTGAACGGCACGAAGGCCACGATTCCAGCAGACCAGCTGATCGTCCCGGGCGGGAAGCCCTTCGGCCCCGGCATCGCCCTGGAGCGCGTCGACGGCCAGTGGCGCGTGGCCGGGTTCACCTGAGGGGTTGCAACTCGACGACGAGGTCGGCGAGCGCCGGGGGCGGGTCGGTCGAGGCGTCGAAGGCGCGCAGGGCCTCGCGACCGAGCGCCGCGTAGGCGCTGCGGACCGCGTCGCGGTAGGCGCGCGCCACCACGACCGGCTGCGCACGTGCCCGGGCCGCGCCACCCGGGCTCGGGAGGTACGTCCAGGCCCGTTCACCACCGCAGAGCGTGACCGCGGTGCGGTCGTAGTTGACCTCCCGCCGGTCGAGCGCGGCGAGCCGCTCGTCGTCGACCTCGAACAGGACGCCCTCCACGTCGGTCGTCCGGTCCGGGGCGAGCGCGAGAAACGCCACCCGGAGCGCCGGGTGGGTTCCGCTGGCCGGGTCGACGTAGCGCTTGTAGCCGGTGCCACCAGGGAGCCGTAGGCGAACACGCGTCGCGGACGGGCCGCCGCGGGACCGGCGGGGCTCGCCATCAGATCGCGAGCGGGCGCTCGCCGCGGGCGAAGCGCTCGAGCATCACGGTCAGGACCGGCAGGTAGCTCCCCGGGATCACCTCGCCGCGCGCGATCTCGGCGCGCTCGACGTGCGTCCCGTTCCAGGCCTCCGCGCGCCAGGGACCTCCCGCGGGGCCGTGCACGAGCTCGGAGAACGCGCCGAGTCCGAGCCGGACCAACCCGTCGAGCTCTCCCCACTCCAGGTCCGTCCACGCGTCGAGCGGCCGGTCGTCGCGGGCGAGGAGCACGTGCTGGAACTCGCGGTTGACCATCCCGGAGGAGCAGTCGACGATCGCACGCACCCCGAGCGGAACGAGCGCGTCCGGCGCGAAGGTGACCCCGAGCTCCTCGGCGATCTCCCGCGCGCCGCCGGCTCGGACGCTCTCCCCCGC
>JACDAP010000389.1 GCA_013695395.1 Solirubrobacterales bacterium | reverse complement strand
GCCGGGTACATCCTGAAGGACGATGCCGACGTCGAGCTGGCCGGCGTCCTGCGCGCCGCGGCGCCTGACGGATCTACGAAGGAGGGGTAGCCTCAGAGGGCAGCCCCCGCGTCGGCCATCTACCATGATCCTGCGCGTCGCGGCCTCCCAGCATCGACATCTGGAGTACGGATCCCCCCCCACCAGCACCGCTGGCAGTGAGCCCTCCCTCCCTCGGGCGGCTGACGCGCCTGGCCGAGCTCAGCCAGGGCCTGGTCGCTGACCTCGACCCTGAGGCGGTGCTCGACCAAATCCTCGACGCCGCGATTGAGCTCACCGGCGCACGCTACGGCGCGCTCGGCATCCTCGACGAGAGCCGCGAGGAGTTCGCGGAGTTCCGCACCCGCGGCGTCGACGACGCGACCCGCGCCCGGATCGGCGACCTGCCGCGCGGCCACGGCGTGCTCGGCGTGCTCATCGACGAGCAGAAGCCGCTGCGCTTGGAGGACGTCGGCGCCCACCCGCGCAGCTACGGCTTTCCCGCCGACCACCCGGTGATGCGGACCTTCCTCGGCGTGCCGGTCCGCGTGCGCGGCGAGGCGTGGGGAAACCTCTACCTCGCCGAGAAGGCCGGCGGCGCGTTCACCGAGGCCGACGAGGAGCTCAGCATCGTCTTCGCCGCCTGGGCGGCGACCGCGATCGAGCTCGCGCGCCTGCACGACCGCAGCGAGCGCCGCCGCCAGCAGCTCGAGAACGCGGTCCGTGGCCTCGAGGCGGTTCGGGACGTCGCGACCGCGATCGGTGGCGAGACCGGGTTCGACCGCGTCCTCGAGCTGATCGCCAAGCGCGGCCGCGCGCTGATCAACTCCGGGAGCCTGGCCGTGCTGCTCCGCGAGGGCGAGGAGCTCGTCGTCGCCGCGAGCGCAGGCGACGAGTCCCGGCTCGGCGGCCTGCGGCTGCCGATCGCGGGATCGGTCTGCGGCAGGGTCTTCGAGGAGGGCCGCGCCGCGCAGCTCCCCGCCGAGCGGCTCGCGATCCCGCAGGCGAACACCGGGCTCCTGGTCCCGATGTCCTACCGCGGCAAGCCGCTCGGGCTGCTCGCGGCGTTCGACAGCGCCGGTGAGGGTCCCGCGTTCAGCTTCGGGGACGAGCAGCTGCTGGGCGTCTTCGCGGCCACGGCGGCCAACGCGCTCGCGATGGCGGAGAGCGTCGAGTCCGACCGCCTGCGCAGCTCGATGGACGCCGCCGACCACGAGCGCGGCCGCTGGGCGCGCGAGCTCCACGACGAGACGCTCCAGGGCCTCGGCGCGCTGCGCCTGCTCCTCGCCGCGGCCCTGCGAAGCGACGACCAGGCCGCCTACGCTTCGGCTACCCGGGAGGCGATCGAGCAGGTCGAGGAGGAGATCGCCAACCTGCGCGCGATCATCAGCGACCTGCGGCCGGCGGCGCTCGACGAGCTCGGCCTGCGTCCGGCGATCGAGGCGTTGCTGCGGCGCCGCGGGCAGAACGGGTTCTCGATCGAGAGCACGCTCGACCTCCCGGACCCGGAGCTCGGCGAGCCCCGGCTCGCGCCCGATCGCGAGAGCACGGTCTACCGCCTCGTCCAGGAGGCGCTGACGAACATCGGCAAGCACGCGAACGCGAGCGCCGTCCACGTTGAGGTGACCGCCTCCGCCGGGGACGTGGCCGTCGAGGTGCGCGACAACGGCACCGGCTTCGACGCCGAGCAGGCCACCGAGGGCTTCGGCCTGGCCGGCATGCGCGAGCGGGTCTACCTCGCCGGCGGCACGTTCGCGCTCGACTCCGGGCCGGACGGCACGCGGCTCCGCGCACGGCTGCTGGCCGGCCAGCGCGGGAGCACCTGAGCAGGCGGACTACGCCTCGGCGCTGGCGGCGCTCACGTCGCGATACGCAACGCGAGCTGGTGGAGCATGCTCAGCCGCGCGACATCGCCCTGGCCCCAGAAGGCGTGCTGGGCGTCCTTGGCGGCCAGCCGGTAGGCCTGCGCGACGTGCCAGGGCATGGGGTCCCAGGTGCCGGCGGCGCGGACCCACGCCTGCCCGTCGGGCGTGGTGTAGAGCAGCAGCCGGTTGTGCCCGGCGCCGAGGAAGTGCCCGGCGTGGGTGGTCAGGTCGAAGCCGACGACCGGGGTTCCGTCCTCGGGGACCAGGCGCGGCTCGTCGTGGCCGTAGCGGGCCAGCCCGTCCTCGACCTCGCCGAAGTACTGCTCCAGGGCGGCAGGGTCGGCCGGCGTCACCAGGCGGGTGATCGTCACGTAGCCCCGGGTGAAGACCGGCCGGCCGCGCTCGGTCCCGGCCGCGACATCGATCTCGAAGGTCTGACCGTCCAGGCCGCCGACGCGCAGCGGCGTGAAGCGACCGATCTCGCTGGCGTAGTCCGGCCACGTCTCCGGCCGCGTGAGCGCGGCGACGACCGCCTCGGCGGAGGGCATCACAACCGGCGGGTACGTATGCCAGATCTGCTCCTCCAGCGGCGCCTGCTCGGGCGTCAGCGGCCCCAGCCGGGCGAGCTCCATCCGCCGGGCCGGGTCGTAGGTGTCGCGCTCGGCCGCGGTCGCGAACGCGATCCCCCACCCCCGGCGCGCGTCGTCGGCGTAGGCGGCGGGGAACTCGTCGCCGAGCAGCCGCGCGGCGCCGGCAAGCAGCTGCTCGCGGTCCAGCGTCCCCCGCGAGGAGCGCTCCGTATCGAAGCGATCGGAGCCGAACGCACGGTGGAAGGCGGGCAGGTCGCTGAGGTGCAGCCGCCGTTCGGACGGCCGGCGGTACCAGTACGTGGTCAGCACGCAGAAGGCCAGACGCAGGTCGTCCACGTCGCGCTGCTCGACCGGGCGCCGGTAGT
>JACDAP010000258.1 GCA_013695395.1 Solirubrobacterales bacterium | reverse complement strand
CTACGGCGCACAGCACTGGCTCGCCACGATCGAGCGCTGGCTGACGGCCGCGCTCCCGCACTTCGACCCGCGGGAGCCCTGGTACGTCGGGCGCCCGCTGCTGGTGACCGAGAACGATCACGGCCTCGGGCTGTACAACGGCGATACGGGGGTGGTCGTGGCGGGGGAGCCCGGTGCGGACGTCCACGCGGCCTTCGAGCGGCGCGGCGCGCCCGTGGCCTTCAGCCCGAGCCGCCTGCGCGCGATCGACACCGTCTACGCGATGACCGTCCACAAGAGCCAGGGCTCACAGTTCGGCACCGCTGTGGTCCTGCTGCCGTCCGTCGATTCGCCGATGCTCACGCGCGAGCTCCTCTACACCGCCGTCACCCGCGCGAGCGAGCACCTGCTGGTCGTCGGGACCGAGGCGGCGATCCGTCGCGCGGTCACCCGTCCGGCGGCGCGGGCCTCGGGCCTGCGCGAGCGGCTCGCGCTCGGGTGACCGAGGCGACCCACGTCTGTCGACCCGAACGCGACACCCGTCGGGAGGCGAGCCTGGTCCTCACGTGCGTCGCCCGGGCCCGACAAACGTCGCAGAGGCTGACTCAGGCGCCGCCGTGCCGCGTGACCGGCAGCGTGTTCTCAGGCGTCAGGAGCGCCGGACCGCGTTGGCCCTGCAACCGCTCGAAGAACGCCCGGGCGACGCGCTCGGCGTGGGCCTTGGCGAGCTCGGCGCGCTCCCCGGCGAAGAGCTCGTCGACCGTGGCGCGCCAGAGGACGAGCCAGCGCTCGAAGTGCCCTGAGCGCAGCTCGACCTTCGCGTTCAGCCTCGCGTGGGCGGCGAAGGCCCCGCCGCCGTAGGAGCGCTCGTCGAGCAGCATCGTCGCCCAGAAGGAGGCGATCACCGGGACGTGCGCCTCGAGGTCGAGGTGGGCGACGTCGGTGAAGATGAAGCCGATCACCGGATCGGTGAGGGCGCGCGAGTAGAACGCGCGAACGAGCGTCTCGCAGTCCGCGCGGGTCTCGATGTCGCCGGGCACGCACCTCACGGTAGATCGTGGGTGGTACGCATCCGCTGCGTGAGGCTCCAGGCGGTCACGATCGCCCAGCAGGTCTCCAGCAGCAGGAACCCCGCCTGGCGCTCGTGGGCGGCGAGGACGGCGAGCACGATCGAGCCCACGAGGTTCAGCCACAGGTAGCGCAGCGAGTCGGTGGCGAGCGTGCCGCGCTGGGCTCCGGCGAAGGCGGCGAGGATCAGCAGCGAGCCGGCGATCTGGATCAGCTGGGCCATGGTGAGCTCCTGGGCCGCGCCGTCGTCGGACCGGGTACGGCGCGGGCTCTCGTCCGGGGCGGCCCGGGACGGGCCGACTGACCGGAGAGTAGCTTTCCGGCCATGGTGCTCCCCGATCTTCCCCGCCTCGGTCTGCGCGCCGCCGCTGAGGCCCAAGGCCTCGCCTACGTGCTGCGCTCGGGGCTCGTGGGGCCGGTCACCCCGAACGGCGGCCTTCGCCTGGCCCGCGGGCTGAAGGACTACGGCAGCATCGGCGCCGCCCCGGTCATCGCGGCGGTGCGCCACGGCAGCCGGACCGGCCTCGTCGACGATCTCGGCCGCCTGAGCTTCGCCGAGCTCGACGCGCGCTCCGATGCGCTCGCCCACGCGCTCGCCGGGCGCGGTCTGAAGGCGGGCGACGGCATCGGCGTGCTCTGCCGCAACCACCGCGGCTTCCTCGACATCACCTTCGCGGGGGCGAAGCTCGGAGCCAAGCTCCTGTTCCTCAACACGGACTTCTCCGGGCCGCAGCTGCGGGAGGTCTGCGGACGGGAAGGCATCGAGCTGCTCGTCCACGACGAGGAGTTCGCCGCCGTTGCCGAGGGGGTCGACACACCGCTCGGGCACCTGCGCGCCTGGACCGAGGAGCCGGGCGAGGAGACGCTCGAGGCGCTCATCGCCGGGGGGCAGGGGGGCCGGGTCCCCGCGCCGGAAAGCCACGCGAAGATCATCATCCTCACGAGCGGGACGACCGGCACGCCGAAGGGCGCGCAGCGGAGCGAGCCGAGCTCGCTGACCCCGTTCGGCGCGCTGCTCTCCAAGGCGCCCTTCCGGGCCCGCGAGGCGACCTACGTGGCGCCGCCACTCTTCCACGGGCTCGGGCTAGCGCATGCGATGCTCGCGGTCGCGCTCGGCTCCACGATCGTCGTCTCCCGCCGCTTCAAGGCGCCGGACGTGCTGGCCGCGGTGGAGCGGGAGCGCTGCACGGCGATCATCGCGGTCCCGGTGATGCTCTCCCGCCTGGTCAGCGCGGCCGAGGCCTCCCACCCCGACCTCTCCCTGTTGCGGATCGTCTTCGTCGCCGGCAGCCAGCTCGACGCGAGCCTCGCCACCCGCTCGCTCGACGCGCTCGGGGAGACGATCTACAACCTGTACGGCTCGACCGAGGTCGCCTACGCGACCATCGCCACGCCGGAGGACCTGCGCGCCGCGCCCGGCTGCGCAGGCCGTCCACCGATGGCCACGACGGTCCGTCTCTACGACGACGAGGGCGTCGAGGTCAAGGCAGCCGGGAAGACCGGCCGGATCTTCGTCGGCAACAGCTTCCCCTTCGAGGGCTACACCGACGGAAGGACCAAGGCCGTGATCGACGGGCTGATGTCCTCCGGTGACGTCGGCCACTTCGACCAGGCGGGCCGCCTGTTCATCGACGGGCGCGACGACGACATGATCGTCTCGGGCGGAGAGAACCTCTACCCCGGCGAGGTCGAGGATCTGTTGTCCGGCCACCCGGAGATCGAGGAGTGCGCGGTGCTCGGGGTCGACGACGCGGACTGGGGCAAGCGCCTGGCCGCCTTCGTCGTCCGCCGGGACGGTGCAGAGCTCGACGAGCAGCAGATCAAGGACTACGTGCGCGACAACCTCGCCCGCTTCAAATCCCCTCGTGACGTGACCTTCATGGACGAGCTGCCGCGCAACCCGACCGGCAAGGTGCTCAAGCGGGAGCTGCTGAAGCACGGGGCGAGCGCATGAGGCTGCTCCCCGCGCCCGTCTCCACCGCGGTCGGCCGCGTCGGTGCCGCCGCGCAGAACGCGCTGGAGGTCGCCCGCTTCGGTGGCCTCGAGACCGGCGAGGAGCCCTCGCCGTACGAGGTCGTCGCGCGCCGGCGCAGCTACCGCCTGCGCCGCTACTTCCCGGACACCTCGGTCGACGACGCGGGCCCCGCCGTGCTTCTCGTTCCGCCGCTGATGCTCTCGAGCGACGTCTACGACGTCTCCCCGGCTTCGAGTGCGGTCACGAACCTGCGCGACGCCGGTGTCGCGCCCTGGGTGGTCGACTTCGGCGCCCCCGAGCGCGAGGAGGGCGGCCTCGAGCGC
>JACDAP010000233.1 GCA_013695395.1 Solirubrobacterales bacterium | reverse complement strand
ATCATCGTCCCGATGCAGACGATCCAGCTCTTCGGCGGAGCCTCGGCGCGGGCGACGTTCCTCGGCCGCGTCCGCGAGCACCTCGCGCCCCGCGGGCTGTTCGCCGCCGCCCTGGCCGACGCCATGGAGGGCTACGACGCCGATCACGACCGCCCGCCGCTGCCCGACATGGTCGAGGCCGGCGGCGTCGTGTACTCCTCCCGGCCGCTGGCTGTCCGACCGGTCGCGGAGGGCATCGTGATCGAGCGCCTTCGCGAGGTCGTCGACCCGCAGGGCGAGCGGACGGTGACCGAGGACCGCACGGTCCTCGACGCGCTCGGCCCGAAGGAGCTCACCCGCGAGCTCATCGAGGCGGGGCTGACCCCGCTCCCGCCCCGCTCGGTTCCGGCGACCGAGGAGTTCGTGGGCTCCGCGGTGGTGATGGCCTGTGCGTGAGCGCCTGCGCGTGTGTGCGCTCTATCCCGAGCTCATGTCGATCTACGCCGACCGCGGGAACCTCCTCCTGCTCGAGCGGCGCTGCGCGTGGCGCGGGATCGGCTTCGAGCTGACCGCGGTCGGTCACGGGGACGCGCTCGACCCGGACGCGCACGATCTCTTCTACATGGGCGGCGGCCAGGACCGCGACCAGGAGCTCGTGGCCGAGGACCTCCACACGGACAAGCGCGATGCTCTGCACGCGGCGGGCGCCCGGGGCGCGGCGATCCTCGCGGTCTGCGGTGGCTACCAGCTGCTCGGACATCACTACGAGCTCGGCGACCGCCGGGTCCCGGGGATCGGGCTCGTCGACCTCGTGACCGTCCGTGCGCCAGGAGGTACCGCGGCGAGGTTGGTGGGCAACGTCGCGATCGAGGTCGAGCTGCCCGGGATCGACGGCGTTCGGACGCTGGCGGGGTTCGAGAACCACGGGGGGCGCACGCAGCTGGGGACCGGCGCCACCCCGCTCGGACGGGTGCTGGGCCGCGGCCACGGCAACGACGGTCGCTCCGGGTGGGAAGGGGTCCGCAAGGGCCTGATCATCGGCACCTACCTCCACGGCCCGCTCCTACCCAAGAACGTCTGGTTCGCCGATTGGCTCGTCCAGCAGGCGCTCGGGCGCGACGAGCCCATGTCCTCCTTGGACGACCGGCTCGAGGACGCGGCGCACCAGTCTGCCCGTCGCGCCGCCGGGGTGAGCGCCTAAACGTCCGCTCAAGTTGCGTCCACGTGAACGGGTAGGGTCTCGCCGCATGGATGCCGCCACGCTGGAACTGCGGAACGTCTCCAAGCAATACCCGGGCGCCGCCGCGCCGGCGATCGCCGACCTGAGCCTCGAGGTCGAGGCGGGAGAGATCTGCGTGCTCGTGGGCCCGTCGGGCTGCGGCAAGACGACGGCGATGCGCCTGATCAACCGGATGATCGAGCTGACCGGCGGGGAGATCCTGCTCGACGGCACCTCCGTCCACAGCCGCAAGCCGAGCGAGCTGCGCCGCGACATCGGCTACGCGATCCAGCAGATCGGGCTGTTCCCCCACCAGACGATCGCCCAGAACATCGCGACCGTCCCGAAGCTCCTCGGCTGGGACAAGGCCCGCTGCACGAACCGCGTGGAAGAGCTCATGGAGCTCATCGGCCTCCCGCAGGAGATGGCCGAGCGCTTCCCCGCCCAGCTCAGCGGTGGCCAGCGCCAGCGCGTCGGCGTGGCCCGTGCGCTTGCCGCCGACCCGCCGCTCATGCTGATGGACGAGCCGTTCGGAGCGGTCGATCCGATCAATCGCGAGCGTCTGCAGAACGAGTTCCTGCGCCTCCAGGCCCAGGTGCGCAAGACGATCGTCTTCGTCACCCACGACATCGACGAGGCGATCAAGATGGGCGATCGCATCGCTGTGCTCAAGGAGGGCGGCGTGCTCGCCCAGTTCGCCACCCCGGCCGAGCTGCTGATGGCCCCGGCCGACGACTTCGTCGAGGACTTCGTCGGGGCCGACCGTGCGCTCAAGCGCCTCGCCCTCGAGCGGGTGCGCGACATCGAGCTGTGGCCGGCGCGGATGGTGCAGGTCGGGGACCCGAACGTGAAGGCACGCGAGCTCGCCGCCCAGTCGCCGACCGGGCATGTGCTCCTCGTCGACGAGGGCAGCCGGCCCCTCGCGTGGCTGAACGAACGTGACCTGAGCTTCGACAAGGTCGGGCCTCACAAGGGTCGGGTCGCATCGGTGGAGGTCGACGACCTGCTCCGCGACGCGCTCTCGGACCTGCTCCAGGACCAGGTGCTCTACGGGGTGGCCGTCGACGCCGAGGGCCGCGTGGCGGGCATCCTCAGCGTCGAGATCATCGCCCAGTTCCTCGGGGACCAGGGGCCGGGCCACATCGAAGAGGCCGCGGCGGCCGCTGACCGCATCGCCTGAGACGTGTCCTTCCTGCTCGCCCAGATCGAGCTGCGGGACCGCACGGGCGGCACCGACAGCTGCGTCCTCGAGAACGGGTTCTGCCCGACCTGGATCCGCGAGAACCTCTCGGAGTACGTCGAGCCCACGCAACGCCACCTCGAGCTCGTCGTCTCGTCGGTCGCGCTCGGGTTCGCGATCGCCTTCCTCCTGGCGCTGCTCGCCCACCGGCGCCGCTTCCTCGTAGGCCCGATCACCGGGGCCACCGGGGTCCTGTACACGATCCCGAGCCTTGCGCTCTTCGCGCTGCTGCTCCCGATCACCGGCTTCGGCTTCCTACCCGCCCTGCTCGCGCTCTCGGGCTACAACCTGCTCGTCATCTTCCGGAACGTCATGGCCGGGCTCGACAACGTCCCCGCCGAGGCCAAGGACGCGGCCCTCGGCATGGGACTGACCGAGAACCAGGTGCTCAGACGCGTCGAGCTGCCGCTCGCGATACCCGAGATCGTCGCCGGGCTGCGGATCGCGACCACGACGACCGTCGGGCTCGCGGCGCTGGCCTTCATCGCCGGCGCGGGCGGCCTCGGCGGACAGATCCTCACCGACCCGAACTTCAAGTCGAACATCGTCGTGGCGGGCGGGCTGTGCGTGGTCATGGCCATCCTGCTCGACCTCCTGCTCGTGGTGGCCGAACGGGTCGCCTCCCCGTGGAAGCGGGCGACCGCATGATCCTCGGGGCACTCGATCAGTTCCAGGACGGGCTGAGGTTCCTCTTCGAGTCCCGTGACTCGGTCGCCGGTGGCGTGCAGGTCGGTGGCAGCGAGCTGCTCCCCCTGCTGGGCGAGCACATGAAGGTCACGCTCTACGGGACCGTGCTCGCGACCCTCCTGGCGGTCCCGCTGGCGATCTTCCTCGCCCACACCGGGCGCGGGGCCTTCGCCGCCTCGAGCGTCGCGAACGTCGGCCGCGCCGTGCCCTCGATCGCCGTGGTCCTCTTCTTCTCGGCCTACCTCGGCTTCGGGGTGACCAACCTCGTCTTCGGCCTCACGCTGCTGGCCATCCCGCCGATCTTCACGAACACCTTCGTCGGGATCCGCCAGGTCGACACCGACGTCGTCGACGCCGCCCGAGGCCAGGGTCTGAGCGGGCTCCAGATCGTCACGAAGGTCGAGCTCCCGCTCTCGCTCCCGCTGATCTTCGGCGGGATCCGGACGAGCTTCGTCAACGTCGTGGCCACCGCGACGCTCGGCCCGCTCGTCGGCGTGGTCACCCTCGGCGACCCGATCCTCAGCCCCGGCGTCTACGGCGCGGCCGGCCAGCTCGGCACCGCGATCCTGATCGCCGTCATCGCCGTGGCCGGCGAGCTCGTCTTCGCCGGGATCCAGCGTGCGGCCACGCCCAAGGGGATCCGCCGCAGCGATCCCGGTCGCGCCCGCCGCCTCGGTCGCCGCGCCCAGCTTCGCGCCAGCTCAGTTTGACCCACCAGAGAGGAACAACCACATGAAGTTCCGCAGAATCCTGTCCCTGATGATGTTCGCCCTCGTGGCTCTTGTCTTCGCCGCGTGCGGTGACGAGGAATCCACCGACACCACCAGCACCGCCGCCCCCGCGGCCTCGACGCCGGCGGAGGCCCCGGCCGACGACAAGCTGATCAAGAGCAACCCTGAGAACGGCTCGGTCCCCCAGATCACGATCGGCTCGAAGAACTTCACCGAGCAGTTCATCCTCGGCGAGATCTACGCGCAGTCGCTCGAGGCCGCCGGCTACAAGATCAAGAAGCAGCTCAACCTCGGCTCCGAGCAGATCGCCTTCAAGGCGCTCAAGACCGGCGACGTGGACGCCTACCCCGAGTACGTCGGCACCGCACTGACGAGCTTCTTCGACGTCAAGTCCGCCGAGGTGCCCAAGGAGACCGACGAGGCCTACAGCCTCCTGCAGGAGAAGTTCGCCGAGGAGAACCTGGACGCCGCGCCGGTGACACCGTTCACCGACAC
The DNA here is from genome assembly GCA_013695395.1 of Solirubrobacterales bacterium. Classification (GTDB taxonomy): domain Bacteria; phylum Actinomycetota; class Thermoleophilia; order Solirubrobacterales; family Solirubrobacteraceae; genus Paraconexibacter. The sequence goes on along the minus strand of JACDAP010000233.1, from coordinate 4,293 downwards.
GAACGCGTTCGCGATGAGCACGCCGGGCTGGGAGAAGGCCGGCAAGCCGAAGACGCTCTCCGATCTGGCCCCGATGTTCGGCGAGCTCACGCTCTCCGGGTCCCCCGAATGCCGCTCGCGTGAGGACTGCAAGCTGGGCGTCGAGGAGGCCTACGGCGAGAAGTTCGGCAAGTACCTGCCGGTCGCGCTCGACAAGCGCCACGAGGTGCTGACCAGCGGGGACGCGGACGTCTCGGTCGTCTTCGGCACCGACGGCCAGATCGCCACCGAGAACCTCGTCGTCCTGGAGGACGACAAGAAGTTCCTGCCGCCCTACAACGTGTCGCTCGTCACCCGCGAGAAGACGCTCGAGGCGGCCGGTGAGGACTACCTGGCGACGATCACGAAGGTCCAGGAGGGCCTCACCGACGAGGTGATGCAGGAGCTCAACTCCCGCGTTGACCTCGACAAGGAGGATCCGGCCGACGTGGCCGCGACCTACCTGAAGGAGTCCGGCTACACCGAGTAGCACCGGGTCTGGCGCGCGCGGCGGTGCCCGGCAGGTCCGGGTGCCGCCGCCCGGCAACCCGTCTTGCGGCTCCGGCCGCCGCCGCGGCTACCGTGCGGGACCACGGATGAGCACGCCACCCCGGTCCAACTCGAACCGGCTCCAGCCTCACTACGTCCTCGCCGGTGTCCTGCTCACGGTGATCGTCGTCGTCGGCCTGCTGGTGCTGGCCCTCCGCGTCGCCTACGCAGGCGAAGCGCTGCCTGGTACCCAGGTGGCCAGCGTCTCGCTGGGCGGAGCCTCTGCCGCTGAATCGCGCAAGCGCCTCGCACCCGTCGCCGGAACCGACGTGCCGATCACGGTCCGAGCGGCGGGCAAGACGTACCGGCTCAAGCCGTCCATGCTCGGCTACGAGGTCGATCTCGACCGTACGGTGGAGAACGCGCTGGAGGCGGGCCGCGACGGTCCGCTCGGCGGCGTGATCGCCACGGTGACCGGCGTCGTCAGATCGCGGGAGGTCCCCCTGGTCACCCGCGTCGATCAGGAACGCTTCGACCGGACGGTCGCCTCGCTGGTCAACGAGATCGATCGTCCCCCGTTCCCGGGCGAGATCCGGGTGCGCACCGAACCGATCCGCGTGGAGCGCCTTGCGCCGCGGACCGGCCGGACCGCCGACCCCGACGAGGTCGGCCGGCTGCTCGAGAGGGCGATCCGCCGCCGCGCGCGCGACACGGTGCGTATCCCGGTCGAGTCCGAAGCCGTCGCCTCCCGGGAGGACGTCGAGGAGGTCGCCCGGGCCGCCGAGGACTACCTGACGCGCCCGCTGCGCCTGACCGGCGCCGGCAAGCCGCTGGAGGTCAGCCCGGAGCAGCTCGCCGGTGTGCTCGCCCTCGAGTCCCTCGACGGCGGGCGTCGCGTCCGGCTCGGCGCGGGCGACAAGCGCGTGGATGGCCTCGTCAACCAGATCGCTCCGGCCCGCGACCGTGCGCCGCGCAACGCGAAGATCTCCGCCTCCAATCCGGGCGCCAGCCTGAGCGACAAGGGCGACGTGAGCTGGCGGCCCCGCTCGGCCAAGGTGAAGGTCAGCGGCGGGAGACCGGGCCGCGAGGTACGCCGGGAGGACGCGGCGAGGGCGATCGAGGCGGCGATCCGCGAGGGCTCCCATTCCACGAAGCTCCCGGTGAAGAGAACCGGCGCAACCGTCTCGCGCGACGACGCCGACGAGGTCGATCAGCTGATCGGCACCTTCACCACGCTCTACGAGCCCGGCCAGCCGCGCGTGACGAACATCCGCAAGATGGCCGCGACCATCGACGGGACCGTCATCGCCCCCGGCGCCCAGTTCTCCCTCAACGGGATCGTCGGGGAGCGCACCGAGGCCAAGGGCTACCTGCCCGCCCCGTTCATCGCCGAGGGGAACAAGCTTGAGGACTCCGTTGGCGGCGGGGTCTCCCAGTTCTCGACCACGATGTACAACGCCGCCTACTTCGCGGGGCTGCAGATCGACGCTCACACCCCGCACTCCTTCTACATCTCGCGCTATCCGGCCGGACGCGAGGCGACCCTGAACTTCGGCTCGATCGACCTGTTGTGGACGAACGACACGAAGACGCCGATCTTCGTGAAGACCGTCAGCGACGCGACGTCCGTGACGGTCTCGCTCTACGGGAACAACGGCGGGCGGAAGGTCGGCGCCTCCTCCGCGCCGCGTCAGTCGCGGCCGGGCGGCGGGTTCTCGGTGGTGGTCACCCGGAGCGTCCGTTCGGACGGGAAGACGAAGAAGGACTCCTACACCACGACCTACGGCGTCCCGGCCGAGAGCGAGTAGTGCGCGGGTAGCCTGCCCTGAGTGGAGCTCTCCGACTACCAGCGCGTCTCCCGCGCCACCGCCGTCTACCCCGACGCGGGCGCCAATCTCCTCTACCCCACCCTCGGCCTGTGCGGCGAGGCCGGCGAGGTAGCCGAGAAGGTGAAGAAGATGCTCCGCGACGACGCCGGCTTGCTCACCGAGGAGCGCCGCGCTGCGCTGGGGGCCGAGCTCGGCGATGTGCTCTGGTACGTGGCCCAGGTGGCCACCGAGGCCGGGCTCGATCTCGACGCGCTCGCCGCGGGGAACCTCGAGAAGCTCCGCTCGCGGGCCGGGCGCGGCGTGCTCAGCGGCGACGGCGACGAGCGCTGAGGCTCAGGCCGCCCGTGAGGGGGCGCTCGCCTGGGCGGCTGCGGCCAGGGCGACCGGGTCCCCGAACTCGTCGACCGGCGTCGGCGGGGCGGTCGAGTAGCGCTCGTACCGCGCGGCGATCGTCCGCGGCAGGCGCGCCCGGACGAGCACGCCGTCCGGGGTGTCCTCGCGCTCGATCTCGTGCGTCAGCTCGTGCAGCTCGGCCAGGCGTGCGCCGTCGGCGTAGGGGATCAGCAGCTCGATGCGGCGCAGGCCCTTCTCGAACTCCTCGAGGATCCGTCGCTCGAGCTCCTCGACCCCCTCGCCGTCGAAGGCGGAGCCGAGGATGCCATCAGGGTGGACGTGGCTGAGCTCGGTGCGCCGCTCGGGCGTGAGCTGATCGGCCTTGTTGAGCACGAGCAGCCGCGGGTTCTCCCCGGCCCCGATCTCCTCGAGGACGTCGTCGACCGCCGTGAGCATCGCGAGCAGCTCAACCTCTTCGGACGAGGCATCGACGACGTGGAGCACGAGATCGGCCTGCCGGGTCTCCTCGAGCGTCGCCCCGAAGGCCTGGACGAGCTGGTGGGGCAGCTTGCGGATGAAGCCGACCGTGTCGGTGAAGAGGAACGGACGGCCGTCGAGCTTGGTCGCTCGGGTCGTCGGATCGAGCGTGTGGAAGAGCCGGTCCCCGACGCCCACGTCGGCCTCCGCGATGCGGTTCAGGAGCGTCGACTTCCCGGCGTTCGTGTAGCCCGCGAGCGCAACCTGCGGCAGGTGGGCGCGGTCGCGCTCGGTGCGCATCGTCGCGCGGTGGCCCTTGACCTCTTCGAGGCGCCGCTTGAGCGCGGAGATCCGGTCGCGGGCCAGGCGCCGGTCGGTCTCGATCTGCGACTCGCCGGGGCCACGGGTGCCGATCCCGCCGCCGAGACGCTCCAGGTGGGTCCAGAGGCCCCGCATGCGGGCCAGGTTGTACTGGAGCTGGGCGAGCTCGACCTGGAGCTTGCCCTCGGCGGAGTTCGCGTGGCCGGCGAAGATGTCGAGGATCGTCACCGTCCGGTCGACGACCGGCATGCCGAGCGCCTTCTCGAGGTTGCGCTCCTGGCGCGGGGTGAGCTCGTCGTCGCAGGCGATCACGTTCGCGTCGGCGGCCTTCGCGAGCGCCTTGACCTCCTCGAGCTTGCCCTCACCGAGGTAGGTGTTCGGGTGCGGCAGCTCGCGGTGCTGCACGGCCTGGCCGACGACCGCGACGCCCGCGGTGCGTAGGAGCTCGTGAAGCTCGGAGAGATCGTCCCCCTCCGGCAGGGCCGCCACGCAGAAGGCGCGCTGCTTCGCGCGTCCGGGTCTGCGTCCGTCGGCGGACTTCGTGGGCTCTTTGCGACCGTTGCGCGTGCGCTGCATCAGCCTCCCACTGTAGAAGCGCTCGCGGACACGCAGGCGCGGGCCCTCCGCCGCCGCGGCCGGGCGTTCACGCGAGGGCTTCGCGCGACGGCGGTGGGAGCCGCTCGTAGCGCTCGAGCAGGGTCGTGCCCGGCAGCAGCACGACGCCTTCCCGCGGGTCCCCCGCCCACCAGCCCGAGCCGTCGGCGAGCGTGAACGCCGCGTAGGCCAGCGCGCAGGCGTCGAGCTCGTCGAGCGTGCGGTGCCAGAG
>JACDAP010000045.1 GCA_013695395.1 Solirubrobacterales bacterium | reverse complement strand
GCCCATGAGTGCTCGCTCAGCGAGCACTCATGGGCACTCGGCGGTGGCGGGTGGCGGGTGGCGGGTCAGAAGTCCGGGTTGATCCAGTCCATCTGGGCGCGGAGCTCCTTGCCCGTGCTCTCGAGCTGGGTCTTGGCGCCCTCGTCGCGCATGCGCTTGAAGTTCTCCTGGCCCGCGCGGTTCTCCGCGATCCACTCGCGGGCGAACGTGCCGTCCTGGATCTCGCCGAGGATCTTCTTCATCTCCGCGCGGGTCTCGTCGGTGACGACGCGCGGGCCGCGGGTGTAGTCGCCGTACTCTGCGGTGTTCGAGATGGAGTAGCGCATGCCGGCCAGGCCCTTCTCGTACATGAGGTCGACGATCAGCTTGAGCTCGTGCAGGCACTCGAAGTAGGCCATCTCCGGCGGGTATCCGGCCTCGGTGAGCGTCTCGAAGCCCGCACGGACGAGCTCGCTCGCACCGCCGCAGAGCACGGCCTGCTCGCCGAAGAGGTCAGTCTCGGTCTCGTCCTTGAAGGTCGTCTCGAAGACGCCGCCGCGGGTGCAGCCGATGCCCTTCGCGTAGGCGAGGGAGAGCGCCTTGGCGTTGCCCGTCGCGTCCTGGTGGATGGCCACGAGGCCGGGGACGCCGGAGCCCTCGGTGTACTGGCGGCGCACGAGGTGGCCCGGGCCCTTGGGAGCGGCGAGCGCAACGTCGACGCCGTCCGGCGCCTCGACCTCGCCGTAGAGGATCGAGAAGCCGTGCCCGAAGAGCAGCAGGTTGCCGGGGGCGACCCCGTCCCGGACCTCCTCCTCCCAGACCTGGCGGTGGAGCTCGTCCGGGACGAGCATCATCACGACGTCGCCCTCGGAGGCGGCGACCGCGACGCTTTTGACGGTGAGCCCCGCGGCCTCGGCCTCGGCGACGGACTTCGAGTCGGGCCGCAGGCCGACGACGACGCTGACGCCGGAGTCCTTGAGGTTCTGCGCGTGGGCATGCCCCTGCGAGCCGAAGCCGATGATGGCGACGGTCTTGCCGTCGAGGAGCGTGAGGTCTGCGTCGTCGTCGTAGATCATGAGGCAGCGATCCTACGGACCCACCGCGCGAGGGGCCGCGCGACCGCCCGGCGCCTTCGGGTCCCCACTGCTGGCCCAGCCAGGCGGCGCGCGCTCAGGCAGTGGCCGAGACCACGAGCGCGCGGGCCGGGATGGCGAGTGAGCCGTCGTCCTGGACGAACCGTGCGAGATCTGCGTCGACCGCGTCACGGAGCTTGTAGTGGTCGGCCGGGCTCAGCTCCGCGACCAGGCCCCGGAGCGAGAGCGAGCAGTCGAGCTGCTGCTCCCACCAGGCGTCGGGACTGGCGGCCGTGAACGTGAAGTCCAGCGGCTCGATGGCGATGTCGTCAGTCCAGCCGGCGGCGTAGAGGAGCTCACGGACGAGATCGGGGTCGCCGAGCGCGAACGGGCCGGGGGTGTTCGGCGGGGTCGTCTCCGCGAAGCCGAGCTCGACCAGGCGGCCGCCGGTCATCCAGGGGTTCTCCGCCGCCGGCGCCCAAACGGCGAACGCGATCCGGCCGCCGGGCTTCAGCACGCGTCGGGTCTCGCGCAGGGCGGTCTCAGGGTCCGGCACGAGCATGTAGCCCCAGCGGCAGAGCACTGCGTCCACGCTCGCGGTGCCAGCATCGACCCACTCGACCTCCATCGGCTTGGCCTCCACGACGTCCTCGAGCCCGAGCTCCGCGGCCCGAGTCTTCGCGGCCTCGACCATCGCGAGCGCCCCGTCGGTGGAGAGCAGCTTCCCGCCCGGGCGCAGCCGCTCGGCGGCCTGGAAGCCGGTGTCGCCGGGACCTGCGGCGAGCTCGATCACCGTCTGGCCGGGCTGCGGGTCAATCGCGGCGATCAGCCAGTCGCTGACGGGCTGGGCGGCCCGCTGAAATGCCTCGCGGGCGTTGGTCCAGCCGGCGGCACCGTCCTCCCAGCGGCCGCGGCTCGCGGCCCGGAAGGTGTCGGGGTCGTCGATCGGGATGAAGCCCATGAGCGGGAGCGTAGAGCCCGGCCGTGCTGCGGAAATCCCGCATGGCGCGATGTTCACCGCACGGATGGGACGTCACAGCGCCCGGCGCAGGAGCTTGCCGGAGCGCGTCCGTGGCAGCTCCTCGGCGAACGCGATGGCCTTCGGGACCTTGAAGGCCGCGAGCCGGGCACCGCAGTGCTCGCGGAGCTCGCTCGCGAGTGCGTCACGGAGTTCCTGCCCGCGCACGCCAGCCGGCGCAGATCCCGCCCGGAGGACCACCGTTGCGACGACGGCCTCGCCCCACTGCGGGTCGGGTCGCCCGTGCACCGCGGCCTCGGCGACCGCCGGATGCTCGACGAGCACAGCCTCGACCTCGGTCGGAGCGACGTTCTCACCGCCCGTGACGATCGTGTCCGCCTTGCGGCCGATGAGGGTGAGGCGGCCGTCGGTGTCGATCAGCCCCAGGTCGCCGGTCGCGAGCTCTCCCCCTCCGGCGACGGTCGGGCCGCTGACGTGGATCTCCCCGTCGGGCGCGATGCGGACCGACGTGCAGAAGAGCGGCGGCCCGGCGTCGGGCTGCCCGTTGCCGGGCGTCTGGGTGGTGACCTGGGAGCAGGTCTCGGTGAGCCCGTAGGTCTGCGCGACGCGGACTCCGAGCGCAGACGCGCGCTGCTGGAGCTCGGGCGGGACGGCCGCGCCGCCGAGCAGGGCGCAGCGCAGTGCCGGCGGCTCCCGCAAGCCGGCGTCGAGCAACCGCTGCAGGGTGGTCGGCACGAGCGAGACCAGGGAGACCCGCTCGGTCTCGATCGCCCTGAGCGCGCGGCCCGTGTCGAAGCGGTCGTGGACGAGCGCGTGGGTGCCGTAGATCGCCGAGCGGGCGAGGATCGAGAGACCCCCGACGTGCGACAGCGGAAGCGTGCAGAGCCAGACATCGTCGGGCTCGACGCCAAGCGCGGCGGCGGAGCCCAGCGCGCTCCACAGCACGTTGCCGAAGGTGAGCGCGACCGGCTTGGGCGTGCCGCTCGTCCCGCTGGTCTGCAGCCCGAGCGCCTGGGCGTCCAGGTCGTGCGTGGCGACGAGCGAGGTCCCGTTGACCGGGACGCGGTCGAGGCGCTCGAGAAGATGGTCGGCCGGCGGGCGCTCCGGCGCGGTGAGCCTGAGGTCGTGCGGGACCGCGACCGCTCCGATCAGCCAGATCGCGTGGAGCGCCACGGCGAAGTCGGTCCCGGGCGGGAGCGCGATCGCCACGCGCTGGCCCGGCTCGACCCCGCGGGCGGCGAGGGCCGCCGCGGCCTCCCGAGCCGCCACGAAGAGCTCC
>JACDAP010000186.1 GCA_013695395.1 Solirubrobacterales bacterium | reverse complement strand
CCCGCGGGCGCGTTGGAGCGGATGAACTCGCGGAGCGTGTCGGCGGCCACGCGGGCGTACACGCCGGGGCTGTCGGCCCGAGCGCACCCGTCGCCGTAGCTCACGGTGCCCACCACGAAGCGCAGGCCGCCGCGGGTCTCCGTCAACATGGGCCCGCCCGAGTCGCCCTGGCAGGAGTCCTTCGCGCCTTCCGCGTAGCCGCCGCAGAGCTGCGTCCGCGCCTCGAAGGAGCCGTTGCCTGCGGCGCACGGGGCGTCGCCGACGACCGGGATCGGCACCTCCTGCAGCCGGGCCGGGGCGTCTCCGCCTTCGCTCGTCACGCCGAACCCGGTCACGTCGGTGAGCACGTCGGCGGCGTAGAGCCCCTCGTAGCCGCGCCCGGCCACCGGGGTCGGCGGGGTCGCCGCGGGCTTGGTGAGGCGGAGGAGCGAGGTGTCGAAGCCGGCGGTCAGCAGGTAGCTCGGCGGGACGACGACACGGTCGACCGAGACGCGCTCCCCTCCGGCCCCCGAGGCGTTCACGGTGCCGACCGTCGCGGTGAACGACGACGGCGGGTACGCCAGCGGCGTGGCGATCCCGAGCCCACCAGTCAGCGAGCTGCAATGGCCTGCCGTGAGGATCCAGTTGGGCGCGATCAGCGTGCCCGTGCAGCCGAACGCGCTGGAGATGACGACGTTCGCGATCGCCGGGTACTTCCCCGCCGGCACTTCGCTGCCCCCGACGATCGCCGAGGCGGAGCTGGGGGCCGCCGCCGCCGCCACGCCGACCGCTGCCAGGATCCCTGCCGAAGTCCGGAGCATTCGTCTGATGCTAGGGCCCCAACACCGTTCAGGCGCCGGTCATCCGCGCCCGGGCGCTGAGAACGGAAGCCTCGCGCGAGCCGCGGGCGAGGACCGTCACGACCACGGACAGCACCGCGCGACGATCGCTCCCCACGCGACGGAGCAGCGCCTTCGAGAACCGGACCCGCCGGACGGTCCGGCCGCTCTTGACCGTGCGCGTGCTCACGCGGCCGACCGTCCGGCTGGTGAGGCGCAGCCGCCGTGCGGTCGGGCCGTCGACGCGGAGGCGCAGCGTCACGGTGCAGGCGCTGGAGCAGCGCACGCGCGCGCGAACACCACGGTTCCGGGCGGTGCTCCGCCGGGTCCGGCGGTCGACGGCAAGCGCAGCTCTGAACCCCGATGGTGTACGCACCGCCGCGTTGGGGGAGCTCGGCGTCGCGGTGGGCAGCCGCACGGGTGTGCCCGCGGGGAACGTCGCCGCCCCGGGGCTCGAGCTGCCGGACCCGTCGGCCTTGGATGCTGCCGACTGCGAGGAGCCGGTCGTGCTGTCGGTGCCGGTGGTGCTCGAACCGGAGCCCGATCCGGTCGACCCGGTCCCGGCTCCCGTTCCGCCTGCGCCGGCGCCGCCCCCACCCGCTCCCGTCCCGCTCTCGCTGGGAGGCGACGTCGCCGTCGGACTGCGGTCCGCCGGGGGCGCGACCGGGGTGCCGGAGCTCGTCGTCTTCGTCGCCGGGTCGTAGACGAGCGCCGGCGTGGTCACGGCTCCCGCGGGCGCGTCCGCGATCGCCTCGGGCGCGTTGACCCGGAGGAAGTCGTCGCGCAGCGGTGCGTCCGCGACGCGCGCGTAGACGCCCGGGGTGTTCGGACGGGCGCAGCCGTTGCCGTAGCTCGTGGCGCCGACCAGCAGCCTGCGGCCATCTGCGGTGCTCGAGTACATCGGGCCGCCCGAGTCGCCCTGGCAGGAGTCCTTGCCGCCCTCGGCGTAGCCGCCGCAGATCTGCGTCATCGGCTCGAAGCCGGAGTACCGGTCAGCGCAGGCTGCGTCGGTGACGACCGGGATCGCGACCTCCTGCAGGATCGGGGGCGCGCTGCCGCCCGAGGAGGTGGTGCCGAAGCCGACCACGTCGGTGAGCACGTTCGGCTTCCACAGCGGCTCGTACCCGCGACCCGCGACCGGGGTCGGGGTGGTCTTGGCGGCGCTCGCCAGGTGCAGGAGGGTGACGTCGTAGCCGTCGACCGCGAGGTAGCCGGTCGGGATGGTGGCCCGGTCGACGGCGACCTTCTCGCCGTCGCTCCCGTTGGCCTTGACGCCGCCGACGGTCACAGCGAAGGCTTGGGGCGGGAAGGCGATCGGGACGCCGTATCCGGTCGCGCCGGTGAGCGAGCCGCAGTGCCCGGCGGTCAGCACCCACTGCGGGGCGATCAGCGTTCCGGTGCAGCCGAACGCCGAGATGATCGTGACCTTCGCGGTCGAGGGGTACTTGCCCCCGGGCACGTCGGTGCCGCCGACGATGGCGGCTGCGGGGGAGGCGGTGGTGGCCAGCGCCGCGGCGGCTACGACCACGGCGCGGGCAAGGCTCCTGAGAGCGAGCATGACAGCGTGAACGTCGCGCGAGCCGGAAACCTGCGGCAACTCGTCGCAGAACCTGGTGGTGCCGCCCCGGTGGCCGCGCTCCCGGGCCTCCCCGGGGCCGCGCCCGCGGGTAGGCTCCGCCGCATGGCCAAGACCCCTCAGCTCTACGGCGGCGAGACGGCGAAGGCCGTCGAGAACTTCCCGATCTCCGGCGAACCCGTCCCCGCCTCCGTCATCCACTGGCTCGGTCGCATCAAGGGCGCCGCCGCCACCGTCAACGGGGAGCTCGGGCTCCTCGACGCAGGTGTCGCGAAGAAGATCGCCGACGCCGCGGCCGAGGTCGCCGCTGGCAAGCACGACGAGCAGTTCCCCGTCGACGTCTTCCAGACCGGCTCGGGCACGAGCTCGAACATGAACACCAACGAGGTGCTCGCGAAGCTCTCCGGCGCGCACCCGAACGACGACGTCAACTACGGGCAGTCCTCGAACGACGTGTTCCCCTCCGCCGTCCATCTCGCCGCGCTCGACGAGGCGACCAACCGCCTGCTTCCCGCGCTCAAGGCGCTCGAGAAGTCGTTCGACAAGAAGGCCAAGGCGTTCAAGGACATCGTCAAGGCGGGCCGCACGCACCTGATGGACGCGGTGCCGGTCACGCTCGGCCAGGAGTTCGCGGGCTACGCGGCGCAGATGCGCCTCGGCCAGGAGCGGATCGAGGCCGCCCTCGTCCACGTCGGCCAGATCCCGCTCGGCGGCACCGCCACGGGCACCGGCCTCAACACCGATCCGAAGTTCGCCAAGAAGGTGCGCGACCTCCTCAAGAAGGAGACCAAGCTCAAGCAGATCGCCGCGCCGCTCGACCGCTTCGAGGCGCAGGCCAACCGCGACGCGCTCGTCGAGCTCTCCAGTGCACTCAAGGTCGTCGCCGTCTCGCTGACGAAGATCGCGCAGGATCTCGCGCTCATGGGCTCCGGCCCGCGCGCGGGCATCGGTGAACTCTTCCTCCCCGAGCTGCAGAAGGGCTCCTCGATCATGCCGGGCAAGGTAAATCCCGTCATCCCCGAGGTGGTGCTCCAGGTGAGCGCCCAGGTGATCGGCAACGACACCGCGATCACCATCGGCGGCATGCAGGGCCAGTTCGAGCTGAACGTGCGCATCCCGCTGATCGCCCGCAACCTGCTCCAGTCGATCCATCTGCTCACCACGACGACCACGGCGCTGCGCGAGAAGTGCGTCGACGGGCTGACCGCGAACAAGGCGGGCACTACTCGCTCGGCCGAAAGCACCCTGGCCACCGCGACGGCGCTCAACCTGCACATCGGCTACGACAAGGCCGCCGCGATCGTCAAGGAGGCGGCGGCCTCCGGCGCGATGCTCCGCGATGTCGCGATCGCTCAAGGGGTCGAGCCCGAGGTCTACGACAAGGCGATCGACCTGCGGAAGATCGCCGCGGGCAACGAGCCGGTCTCGAGCGGCAAGAAGAAGAAGAAGGGCTGAGCTCGAACTCCCGGCGTGGAACCGGGTGCAGGCGACACGCTTCCACGCCCGCTGTCGGCCGGCTCGACAGCGGGCGTGAAACGAGGTGCTGAGCACCCGTTCTCACGCCCGGTGTTCACGTTCCCCGCACCCTCACCCCAGCGGGACGGCGCGCACCGCGGTGTGCGGGATGCCCTTGACGCGCGTGACGATCCGCTCGCGGCCGCCCGAGGTGGCAAGCTCGCGCCAGGCGGTGTGGAGTGGCGGGCGCGGGTGCGCGGCACCCGTGGGCAGGAAGTAGAGGCCGGTCTGCTCCTCGATGCGGAAGCCGGCCGAGCGGACCATCCGCCGGAAGCCCGCGGCGTTCGGCTGCCACCACCAGGACTGGTCGAGCCCCTCCAGGCGCGCGGTGGCGGTCCGGGGGCGGGCGAGCGTCGAGAAGAGCTCGATCGACTCAGCCAGCACCGCCTCCCCGGAGCAGACCGCGCGGACCCGATCGAGCGCGCGAACCGGATCGCGAAGGTGGAGCAGAAGCGAGCCCATGAAGACGAGGTCGAAGCGTCCGTGGACGTCCGGGTCGAGGTCGTAGACCGAGCAGTCGACCCGCTCCACCTGCGACCCGAGCACCTCGCGGGCCAGCGCGAAGGAGGAGGCGCCGGACTTGAACGTGCGCAGGTAGGCCAGCCGCGCCTCGTTCGTCTCGCCGAAGCGGGCCTGCGGCGGCCAGTCCCAGCGCTCGGGGTCCTCGATGTCGATCGCGGTGACCGAGGCGGCACCGCGGCGCTCCATCTCGAAGGCCCAGAAGCCGTCCCACGTGCCGACGTCCAGGCAGCGCAGACCGGTCAGGTCGGCGGGCAGCGGCACGTGGGCGACGGTCGGGCGGGTGTCGAAGAAGCCCGGGGTCACGACGCCCGGGGCGAGGTCGAGCGTGTGATACCAGCTGCGCTCGGCGACCCGCTCGGTGAGGGTCGCGGTGGTGACGCTCACCGCGGGTTCCGGCGCTCGAAGGTCGCCCGCGTCTGCTCGAGCGCGCCGCGCACCGCCTGCACCGAGGGCTTCGGCTTGCCGTCGTAGAAGAAGAGGCCCTTCTGGTTGATGCCCGGGACGAGCTCGATGTCCGGCACCTCGCGGCGGATCGAGCCGCCGTTGAAGGAGGGCGCGACCGCGAAGTCACGCAGGTTCCAGACGAGCATCCCGGAGAGGTCCGGATCCTTGCGGTAGATGTCGATGTGGCGGCGCAGGAGCTCGGCCTGGAAGGCGTAGCCGCCGGGCTCCGCGCTCGCGTTGTCGCTGTTGGCCTCCGCACCGAACTCGGTCACGACCATGATCTTGTTCGGGAAGACGCGCTTCATCCCCGCGATGTGACGACGCAGCGCGCGGTCGAGCTCGGCCTTGGGACGGCCGTTCTTCGAGTACCAGCCGATGTAGTTCGTGTCGCCGATCGCGTCGATGTTCCGGTACATCGAGCCGCCCGGCTGCTTCGGCGGGTGCGTGCCCCACACGTCGAGCGCGACGAGACGGCCGGGGTCGCGGCGCTTGAGCTCGCGGGCCATCTTGTCGATGTAGGCGGCCTGCCCGTCCGGGTGCCCGTTCCCGGCGACCTCGTTGGCGAGGTTCCAGGCGACCAGCGAGGGGTGCGTCTGCAGCTGGAAGAGCGACTGGCGCACGCGGTCCTCGCTCTGGCGGCGCAGCTTCCTCGTCTTCGAGGTGAACGCGCCGGGGGCGTCGACCGGGCCGATCCCCATCCACACCATGATCCCGGCGGCGTCGAGACGCTCCATCAGCGCCGGGGAGAGCGGGTGCTGCGCACGCGTCGCGTTGGCGCCGATCGCCTTGAGCTCGGCGACCACGCTGTCCATGTCCGCAGGGAGCACGGCGTCCCCGCGGCCCGGAGAGTCCTCGTGGATCGAGGCGCCGCGCAGCTGGACCGGTCGACCGTTGACGAGCAGCTCGCGGCCGCGCTTCTTCAGCTCGCGCAGGCCGGTCCGCAACCGGTACCGGGTCTCGTCGGGAACCTCGAGCTCCACGTCGTAGAGGTTCGGCTCCGCCGGCGACCAGAGCGCGGCGTCCTCGACGACGACCTCGGCGTCGACCACGTTGGTCTGCCCCTGGTTGATCTTCAGCGTGGGGAAGGTGAACTCGTAGCGCTTGCCGTCGCGGACCAGCGCGCCCCGCGCCGGGACCTTACGGGTGACATCGCGGTTGCGCAGGTGGATCTCGACGTCCACGACCGCCTTGCCGTCCGGGCGCAGCCGCGTGGTGAGGACGGGCGCGGTGATCTCACTGCGGCCGAGCGGGCGGAGGGTGACCTCGCGGTTGATCCCGCCGAAGTTGAACCAGGTGCGGTGGAACGCCTCACGCTTCATCTTCGCCGGGTCGCGCCAGTCGGCGCGGACGACGAGCGTGTGCTTCCCGGCGGCGAGCTGAACCGGCTTCTCGAAGGGCAGGTACTCACCGACGTGGCGGCCGAGCTTCTTGCCGTCCACCCAGACGGTCGCGGTGTGGTTGACCGACTCGAAGCGCAGGGCGTAGGGGCCGGCAGCGGGGACGGAGATCTGCGTCCGGTACCAGCCGACCGAGCCGCGGTGGGAGTCGAGGCCCTTCTCGCCGGTGATGCGCTTGGCGTTGGGCGAGTTCGGGACCGTGACCGTGGAGCCGGCGAAGCCGCCCTTCGGCCAGCCACGTGAGACGCCCTTGAACTCCTTGTCGCTGCGCAGGATCCACGGGCCCGTGATCGGCACCCGCCCCTCGGGGCCTGCGTACGCGACCGGCTCGGCCGCGATCGGGCCTTGCGCGGCGACCGTCTCCTTGCCGCCGAGCGTGACGATGATCGCGACGAGGCCGACGACGAGAAGGCCGAGCACGATCCCGGGATACCGGGCCAGCGGGCCAGGCAGGAGCTGGTCGAAGGATGTGGGCTGGCCGGGGGGCATCGAGAGGGAATGCGTCAGCGCGCACAGAAGCCGCCAAGGCCCCCGCGCCACGCGAAAGAGCATGACACCTGTAAGCCGAAGGCGGGGCAGGCCTCAGGGTAGCCCCGCTCCAAGGCGGGGCTCAGACGTTGAGCGCGATGTACTTCGTCTCCAAGTACTCGTGCAACCCCTCGGGTCCGCCCTCGCGCCCGAAGCCCGAGGCCTTGACGCCGCCGAACGGTGCGCCCGCGTTGGAGACGAGGCCCTGGTTGAGGCCGATCATGCCGGTCTCGAGCGCCTCGCAGACGCGGAAGGCCCGCGTGAGGTCGTTGGTGAAGACGTAGGCGACGAGGCCGTACTCGGTGGCGTTGGCGGCCTCGATGGCCTCCTCGTCGCTCGCGAACGTGGTGATCGGGGCGACCGGGCCGAAGATCTCCTCGGTGAGCAGCCGGGCGTCCGCGGAGACCGCACCCAGGACGGTCGGCTCGTAGAAGTAGCCCGCGCCGTCGGGGGCCTTCCCGCCGCAGAGGAGCTTCGCTCCCTTGCCGACCGCGTCCTGGACGAGCTCGTCGACCGTCTCGCGCTGATCGGCGCTGACGAGCGGGCCGACGTCGACGCCCTCCTCGGTTCCGCGCCCGACCGTCATCGCGCCCATCTTCGCGGCGAGCTTCTCGGTGAACTCCTCGGCGACCGATTCGTGGATGTGGAAGCGGTTCGCGGCGGTGCAGGCCTCACCGACGTTGCGCATCTTGGCGATCAACGCGCCCTCCACCGCCGCGTCGAGGTCGGCGTCCTCGAAGACCAGGAACGGCGCGTTGCCGCCGAGCTCCATCGACACGCGGAGCACCTGCTCGGCCGACTGCGCGATCAGCGTGCGGCCGACCTCGGTCGAGCCCGTGAAGGAGAGCTTCCGCGTCCGCGGATCCTCGATCAGCGGCTGCATCGTCTTGCCGCTCGACTGCGCGGTGATCACGTTCAGCACGCCGCCGGGCAGTCCGGACTGCTCCATGATCTCGGCGAGGGCGAGCATCGAGAGCGGCGTCTGCTTGGCGGGCTTGACGACCATCGTGCAGCCCGCGGCGATCGCCGGTCCGATCTTGCGCGTGCCCATCGCCATCGGGAAGTTCCACGGCGTGATGAAAAGGCACGGTCCGACCGGCTGGCGCATGGTGAGCACACG
>JACDAP010000145.1 GCA_013695395.1 Solirubrobacterales bacterium | reverse complement strand
GCCGAGGCCACGCCGCCCACCGAGCCGACCGAGCCCGGAGAGCCGGGCCCCGGGGACGAGGAGCCGATCCGCCAGCCGGCCTCGTTCGAGGTCGGCGGCGAGGACGTCAAGCCCTCCTCGATTTCGGTCGCCCCCTTCCTGGCCGTCGAGCTGAAGCTCGAGAACGTCGGGCCGACCCCACTGATCGTCCGCCTCGTCGGCACCGACACCACGATCGAGCTCACACCCGGCGAGACGCAGACGCGCCGGCTGAAGGGCCTCAAGGCGGGGCTGTACACGCTGAGCGTCAACGATGGCGCCCAGGTGGGCACGGTCGTGGTCGGGGACGACGTCGGCCCCTGACCGGGCTCCTACACTTCGCGGCTGCCCATGGCGTCCCTGCGTCCCGAATACGGCCCCGAGCTTCCCGTGCTCGTCGCCCGGCGCATGCGCTGGCCGGAGCGGCGTACGCGGATCGTGATCCTCGGTCTCTTCGCCGCGCTGGTCCTGTTGCAGGGCGCGCGCTCGCTCGCGACCAGCGGCAGCGGTCTCACGGATCTTCTCGTCACCGAACCGTTCGCGTTCACGCTCGGGTACCGCGACGGCATGGAGCGCGTGAGGCCCGAGCCGGGGGAGGTGCTGCGGCTGGTCTCCAAGCCCGGCGGCTCGACCGACGAGACGTTCACCGTCTCCGAGCTGTCGCTCCCGCCCTACACGGGTGACCCGGCGGGCGTGCTTCCGGTGCTGGCCGGAAGGGAGGTCGAGGCGCTGCGCGAGGAGTTCCCGGTCGGCTTCCGCTACCGAGGCGACGCACGGACGCGCATCAACGACTTCCCGGGCCACCAGATCCTCTTCCAGACCCGCCTGGGCGGCCGCCTCTACTACGGCAAGCGGTACCTGCTCCTGCCCGAGTACGAGGCGCCGGGGCCGCCACCACGGGAGGGCGCCGAGCTGACGCTGCTCTCCAAATACTCCAAGGCGACGCCCTCGGTGGGCGCCGTCGGCTCCTTCGGCCTGATGAAGAGCGCGCTGCGGAGCTTCCGCCTGGGAACCGAACGGCCGTGAGCGACGCGCCACTGGAGTGGGAGGAGTTCGCCCGGGTCGACATGCGGGTCGGGCGGATCCTCGAGGTGATCGACTTCCCAGAGGCGCGGCGCCCCGCGTGGCGGCTGCGGCTCGACTTCGGCGCGGAGATCGGCGAGCGCCGCTCCTCCGCGCAGATCACGAACTACCGTCGCGAGGAGCTCGTCGGACGCCTCGTCGTCGCGGTGGTGAACTTCCCGCCCAAGCAGATCGGCCCGGTGCTAAGCGAGTGCCTCGTGCTCGGGACCTACTCGGACGGGCTCGTGCTGCTGCTGGACCCGGCGCCGGAGGCGGCGCTCGGGGACCGCGTCGGCTGAGTCCGGCGAGCGCCCGCGAGGGAGGGCACTCCGGCTCAGGCGGGCCGTGGTCCTCGTCAGGGACCGGTCGCGTCGGTGGCGTCGGGCGCGGGCTGCGCCTCAGGAGCGGCAGGCTCGGCCGCTGCGGGCGGAGTGGGCTCCGGCTCGGCGGTGCGCGGAGCGGCGGCGGGCGGTGCCGTCGTCCCCGTGGTGGAGGTCGCAGCGGGCTTGGTGGGCACCGGCGCGGGCTTGCGCTGCGTGGTGGCGGACGTGGTCCCGGTGCTCGTCGCCCCTTCAGCTGCGCGGGGGCCCGCGACGGCAGGCCCGGTGGTACCGGACGCGCCGGTGGCACCGCTCCCGGTCACCGAGTCCTCGTCCGTCTTCGCGGCGTCGTCGTCCTCGGTGGCCGCACGCGGTTCGGTGTCAGCGGCCTTCTCGTCCGGGTCGGCCTTCTGGTCGTCCACAGCGGGCGCGAGCGCGGCGGGCTCGGCCTTCTGCGGCTGCGGGGTGGTGGCGAGGACCGTCGGCTCCTCGGTGCGGGGCGCGACCACGGCGAGCGGCGCGGGCGCGACCGTAGCCGCTCTGGCGGCCGTGGCCGCGCGGGACTGCTTGCGGGAGTGATCGACCTCGACGGCGCCGGCGGTGACGATCGCCGCACCGGCCATGACCGCAGCCGTCTTCGTGGCAAGCGCCGTGACGCCGGCGGAGAGCGCGCCGGCG
>JACDAP010000131.1 GCA_013695395.1 Solirubrobacterales bacterium | reverse complement strand
GCCTTGAGCTCCCCGCGCGAGGCGGCGTGGCCCAGGTCTCGATGAACGTCGAGGACCACCGCACGCTCTCGCTCGCCGCGGTGGTCGAAGCGGTCGCGAGGCACGCGCCGGTCGCCGAGGCGGAGATCGTCGGCCTGCCACCCGCCGCCGCCTTCCGCGGCTACCCCGCGGATCTCCCCACGCGGGGGCGCCGGACGCTGGAACAGGCCTTAGAGTGAGCCGGTAGATGGCCACGACCAAGAAGAAGCGCCGCCCGACCAAGCACCGAGGCAACGCCGCGGGCATGATCGAGACCCGGGGGCGCACCGGCCGCAAGCCCACCGACGCCGAGCGGAAGCCCTCGGCGAAGATGAGCGCTGCCGAGCGCCGCCAGGCCCGCCTGGACACCCCGCCGAGCTGGCGTAGCGCGATCAACAAGGCCGCGATCGCCGCCGTGGTCTTCGCCGTCGCCGTCACGCTGCTCTTCCAGCGGCCGATCCTCGCGTCGCTTGGGTTGGCCGTCTTCACCTTCTTCGTCTACGTGCCGCTCAGCTACTACACCGACCTGTTCATCTACAACCGCGCCCAGAAGGCGAAGGCGAAGTCCTGATGGACGTCGCGATGTTCACGGTCGGGCCGCTGCAGGAGAACTGCTTCGTCCTGCGGGCCGACGCCGAGGCCAAGACCGCGGTGATCGTCGACCCGGGGGAGGAGCCCGAGAAGCTCCTCGCGGGCGTCGAGCAGATGGGTGTGACGCTCGAGGCGATCCTCCTCACCCACACGCACTTCGACCACGTCGGCGCCGTCGCGCCCGTCGCCCGCGCCACCGGCGCCCCGGTCTACTGCCCGGTCCTCGAGCGCGGGATCCTCGCCGACATCAACCGCTACGTCTTCGCCGGCATGGGCCCGTACGAGAGCTGGGAGGCCGAGCGGACCGTGGAGGGCGGCGAGCACCTGAGCCTCGCGGGCCTCGAGTTCGACGTCGTCTTCACCCCCGGCCACTCCCCGGGCCACGTGACCTACGCCTGTCCGGACCACGGGGTCATGGCTTCGGGCGACGTGCTCTTCGAGTCCTCGGTCGGCCGGTCGGACCTGCCGGGCGGCGACCACGACGTGCTCATGCAGTCGATCGCCGGCCTGCTGGCCGCCTACCCGGACGAGACGACCGTCCTGCCGGGCCACATGGGCACCACCACGCTCGGCCGCGAGCGCGCCACGAACCCGTTCCTGCAGTAGTGGCGCCCAAGCTCCAGGCCCCTCGCGGCACCTACGACGTGCTGCCCGAGCAGGCCGCGCCCCGGCTCGCGCTCGAGACGATCGCCCGGCGCGTCCTCGAGGGCGCGGGCTACGAGCGGATCGAGACCCCGGTCTTCGAGGCCACCGACCTGTTCGCCCGCGGCGTCGGCGCTTCCACCGACATCGTCCAGAAGGAGATGTTCTCCTTCACCGACCGCGGGGAGCGCTCGCTCACCCTGCGCCCGGAGGGCACCGCCTCGGTCTGCCGCGCCTTCATGGAGCACGGGATGCACATGCTCCCGCTGCCGGCGAAGCTCTGGTACTTCGGCCCGTTCTTCCGTGACGAGCGCGCGCAGGCGGGGCGCTTCAAGCAGTTCTGGCAGATCGGGGCCGAGACGATCGGCTCCGACGATCCCGCGGTCGACGCGGAGTCGATCTGCCTGCTGCACACGATCCTCACCGCGATCGGTGTCGAAGGTGTCGAGCTCCGGCTCGGCTCGCTCGGAACGCCCGAGACCCGCGCCGCCTACCGCGAGGAGCTCGTCGCCTACCTGCGCGCCCACGAGGCCGAGCTGAGCGAGGAGGTGGTCGCGCGGATCGAGCTGAACCCGCTGCGCGCCTTCGACGCCGACCACGAGGGCACCCGGAAGGTCATGGCCGGCGCGCCGATCCTGATGGACGCGCTGGCGCCGGAGGATCTCGCGCACTTCGAGGAGGTCCGCGCCCGCCTCGACGCCGCGGGGGTCGCCTACCGCCTCGATCCGACGCTCGTGCGCGGCCTCGACTACTACGCCCGCACGCTCTTCGAGTTCACCTCGGACGTGCTGGGTGCCCAGTCGGCGGTCGGCGGCGGCGGCCGCTACGACGGACTGATCGAGCAGCTCGGGGGCAAGGCGACCCCCGCCTGCGGGTGGGCGGCCGGGGTCGAGCGGATGCTCCTCTCCGCCGAGCACCGGCCGCAGCCGCACGAGGTCTGCGATCTCTACGTCGCCGGGACGGGCGTCGCAGCGTTCGGTCTCGCGGCCGAGGCGCGCCGCGCGGGCCTGAACGTCCAGCTCGAGCTGGCGGGCCGCTCCCGGAAGGGGCAGTACAAGCAGGCCGCCCGTCTGAAGGCCGGCCACATCGCGCTCGTCGAGGACGACGGCACCGTCGCCTTGGAGGACACCGTCGCGGGCACCACCGAAGCAGTCGAGAGCGCCGCGGCCGCGGTCGCCCACATCCTGAAGGGACGTCACCTGTGAAGCACGCACCCCGCCCCAACCCGTACCGCGACCACTGGTGCGGCCACCTGACCGCGCCCCTGGCCGGCACCGAGGCCCGCGTCTCGGGCTGGGTGCACCGCCGCCGCGATCACGGCGGGCTGATCTTCATCGACCTGCGCGACCGCTCCGGGCTGGTGCAGCTCGTCTTCCACCCGGACACGAGCGGTGCGGCGTTCGCCCAGGCCGAGCAGCTGCGCTCCGAGCACGTCGTCAGCGCCTACGGCGAGGTCGTGGTGCGCGAGGAGGGCAACCAGAACCCGAACATGGTCACCGGCCGGATCGAGCTCGCGGTCACCCGGATGGATGTCCTCAGCCGTTCGGAGACTCCGCCGTTCCCCATCGACGAGGAGACCCCGGGGCTGGACGAGACCCTCCGCCTCAAGCACCGCGCCCTCGACCTGCGACGCGAGCGGATGCAGGAGACCATGGTCCTGCGCCATCGCATCATCAAGGCGATGCGAGATGTGCTCGACCAGCAGGACTTCCTGGAGATCGAGACGCCGATCCTCACCCGGGCGACCCCGGAGGGCGCACGGGACTTCCTCGTCCCGAGCCGCCTGCAGCCGGGCAACTGGTACGCGCTGCCGCAGTCCCCGCAGCTCTTCAAGCAGCTGCTGATGATGGCCGGCTACGAGCGCTACTTCCAGATCGCCCGCTGCTTCCGCGACGAGGACCTCCGCGGCTTCCGCCAGCCCGAGTTCACCCAGCTCGACCTCGAGATGAGCTTCGTCGAGGAGGAGGACGTCATCGGCGTCATGGAGGAGGTCATGGAGGCCGTCTTCGCGCTCGGTGACTTCCCCGCGCCGCCCCCCCCGTGGCGGCGCATGGGCTACGACGAGGCGCTGCTGCGCTTCGGCTCGGACAAGCCGGACACGCGATTCGGTCTCGAGATCACCGAGCTCTCAGGGGCCCTGGCCGGCTCCGAGTTCAAGGTCTTCCAGTCGGTCCTCGACAGTGGCGGGGTCGTCCGCGGCCTGAACGCCGGCGCTCATGAGATGTCGCGCAAGGAGCTTGACGGGCTGCAGGACGTGGCCAAGCGCGCCGGCGGCAAGGCGCTCGCCTACGCGTTCGTCGAGGAGGGCGGCGCCTGGCGCTCCCCGATCGCCAAGTTCTTCTCCGAGGAGCAGCTCGCCGCCGCGAACGCCGCGCTGGAGGCGAGCCCGGGGGATCTCCTGTTCTTCTCCTCCGACAAGGCCGCGGTGGCGGCGAACGTGCTCGGCAGCCTGCGGCTCGAGTTGGCCGAGCGCTTCGGACTCGTGCCCGAGGGCGAGCACGACGTGCTGTGGATCGTCGACTGGCCGATGTTCGAGGAGACCGACGCAGGCGAGCTCACCGCGATCCACCATCCGTTCACCGCGCCGACCGGTTCCTTCGACGAGCCGCGTGCGCTCCGCTCCCGCGCCTACGACCTCGTGCTCGACGGCACCGAGATCGGCGGCGGCTCGATCCGCATCCACACCCCCGAGGTCCAGCAGCAGGTCTTCGACGTGCTTGGCCTGAAGGCCGAGGAGGCGCAGGAGCGCTTCGGCTTCCTCCTGGACGCGATGCGCTACGGCGCGCCGCCGCACGGCGGGATCGCCATGGGAATCGACCGGATCGTGGCGATCCTCTCAGGGAGGGACTCGATCCGCGACGTCATCGCCTTCCCGAAGACCGCCTCCGGCGGGGATCCGCTCACCGGGGCACCCGCGCCGGTCGAGGCCGAGACGCTCCGGGAACTCGGCGTGGTCTCCGTGGTCGAGCCGTCGGCCGGGTAGCCCGCCGACGGCTCAAGGCGAGCGCCTAGACGGTCGACAGGGAAAGTGCATGGAGCAGCTGTCCCGCCCGTATCAGATCGCCTTGGGCGCGATCCTCGTCCTCGCCCTGGCCTGGTTCCTGGTGCTGAAGCCGGGGGACGACGAGCCCCTCGAACCGGCGCCCACCCCGGCGGCGAGCGCACCGGCCTCGCCGACGGCCCCTGGCGTGGAGGGCCTCGGC
>JACDAP010000124.1 GCA_013695395.1 Solirubrobacterales bacterium | reverse complement strand
ACTCCAGCCCCTTGAACGTGAAGCGATCGTGCTCGGAGGCCACCTCGACGGCGGCGCGCGCGCCGAGCGCCTGCGTCAGCGCGCGGCGCACGTCCGCACCGGCCACGTCGTCACGTGCGGCGACGAGGATCGAGTCGTAGCCGTCGCCCTTGCCGAACAGCTCCTGGGCGACCGCCAGGTCGAAGACGGCCACGGTCGCCGGCCCGAGGGACTTGACGTCGCCGAAGCGCGCGACGCCGGTGACCTCGTAGGATCGCGCCGCGCCGCGCCCGGCGATCCGGACGCTGTCGCCGAGGGCGTAGCCCTGGTCCTCGGAGGTCTTCTGGTCGACGACGACCTCACCCGGCCCGGAGGCCCAGCGGCCCTCGGCCAGCCGGAACGGCGTCACCCGCTCGGCGCCCGGCGCGGCGGCGTCGAGGCCGACGCCGAAGTACGGACCCTCCCCGAGCGGCTTGCCGTCCTTGCCGATGATCTTCGCGTTCTGGTCGGTGACGTCGCCGACGGCGACCTCGACGCCGGGTACCGCCCGGACGTCGCGCAGCACCGCCGCGTCGACCGGCGGGCGCTCCAGGTTCCAGTCCTCCGACGAGCTCGTCGCGAACGCGGTCTTGGAGGCGACGACCGCATCGGTGCCGTCGTAGGACGCGGCGGACAGGGCGTCCGCGGCCTTGCGCTGCGTGTCGGTGAGCGTGAGCGCACCGCTGACGAGCGCGACCCCGAGCACGATGGCCAGGGTGGTGAGCGCCGTGCGCAGGGGGCGCGCGGCGAGGCTCTTGAGCGTGAGGCGGGTCATCGCGCCACCACGTCGTCGACGATGCGGCCGTCGGCCAGGTGGATGACGCGGTCGGCCTGCTCGGCCGCCCGCGGGTCGTGCGTGACCATCACGATGGTCTGACCGTCGAGCTCGACGGCCTCGCGCAGCAGAGCCAGGACGTCGGTGCCCGCCTTGGAGTCGAGGTTGCCGGTCGGCTCGTCGGCGAGCAGCACCGTCGGCCGCGTGATCAGCGAGCGCGCGATGGCCACGCGCTGCTGCTGGCCGCCGGAGAGCTCGGCGGGCCGGTGCCCGCGACGCTCGTCGAGGCCCATCCGCTGCAGGAGCCGGTCGAGGGCCGGCCGGTCGACCTCCGTCCCCGCGATCGTGAGCGGGAGGGTGATGTTCTCCTCCGCGGTGAGGACCGGCAGCAGGTTGAACGCCTGGAAGACGAAGCCGACGTGGCGGCGGCGCAGCTTGGTCAACTGCGCGTCGCTGAGGCGCCCGACGTCCTCCCCGCCGATCTCGACCGTGCCGTCCGTCGGGCGGTCGAGGCCGGCGAGCAGGTGCATGAGCGTCGACTTGCCGGAGCCGGACGGCCCCATGATCGCCGCGAACTGCCCGGACGGGATGTCGAGCGTGACGCCGCGCAGCGCCTGCACGGCGGCCTCGCCCTTGCCGAAGACGCGGGTGACCGCGTGCGCCTCGAGGGCCGGGGCGGTGGCGATGGGGGTGGTGGTCGAGACGGTGTCGAGCATGGTGTTCTCCTTGGACTGGGTCGTTAGGTCGGTGCGGACTCCCGGCAGACCCGGAAGAGCGCCTGGGTCACGTCGGGCACCGCCTGCGTCGGGGCGTCCACGGTGGTGCAGGGGGTCCAGGTCCTCATGGCCCGAACGACGATCCCACCGGCCCGGCGTCAAGTCATCAGCACACCGGACGATCCTGCGGCCTAGCGGGACGACCCGGTGTCATCCCTGGGGATGAGCCGCCGGTCCTCACCGAGGAGGATGACGCCGCGCCGCGCGCGGGTTACGCTCGCGACGCGATGATCCGCCAGCGTCTCGCCGCCCGCCTCAACCTCGTCCTCGCCGCCGCGCTCACCGTCGAGATGCAGGTCGAGGCGGCGCTGCTGCCCGTCGACACGGAGGCGCGCGCGCTCGTCCACGTCCTCGTCGCGGTCCTCGGGCTCGCCTTCGCACTGCGCAGCCGGCTCCCGCTCGCGAGTCTCGTCGCGGCCCAGGTCGTCTTCGTCGTCGCCCAGGCCGACCGCGCGGTCCCCGAGCAACTCTACGTCCCGCTGTTCCTGATCCTGTTCTTGAACCTGTCGGCCGCGATGCACGTCGACGGCCGGCGCTTCTGGGTGGTCCCCGCCATCACGTTCCTCGGCGGCTCGATCTCGATCCTGACCGACGACTACCCCGGGGGCGGCGCGGAAGACCTCGTGTGGCTGGCCGTCATCTACACCGGCCTGACCGCCGCGATCGGGCGCCTCCTGGGCAACCGCGTCGCGCTGCAGTCGGCGCTGCGCGCGAAGGCCGACCGGGTGGAGGCCGAGCGGCGCGAGGCGCGCGAGCGC
>JACDAP010000122.1 GCA_013695395.1 Solirubrobacterales bacterium | reverse complement strand
TCTCAGCGCGGGGCTCAGGGCCGCACTGCGGCGGGCTGAGCGCCGGGGCGAGATTCCCGCCGGCACCGCCGACCAACGGGTCGAGCCGCTGCTCGGGATGATCTTCGCGGTCTGCCTCCTGGCCAGCGCCGGCGCACACGCGGAGAGTCGGCGGATGCTTGATGCGGCCCGCGCCCTCGTCTCCGCCGGCTGCTGACCGCGCCAGCGAGGGGCCAGTGCTCATCGAGCCGTCACCTCGGTCGGCAGCGGCGGGGCCGGCCCGCCGGGCGGGCAGCTCAGGAAGGCCCGGTCCCCCCGTCGGGTCGGGGCTGCCGGTCGCCGAGGCAGGACGACTCCCGGCAGCAGGCCAGGAAGAACCCGAAGAGCCACGAGCGTTTGTCCTCCGCCGGGCCCTCACCGACGGCGCGGAGCGCGAGGAAGTGCCGGACGTGTCCGCCGGGGCCGGGGATCCTCCAGCTCGGCGGGCCGTCGGCGGGGGCGGGCTTGGCCAGCGGCTCCTCGAAGGCCAAGCCGGTGCTGAGCGCCTCGGGCGAGCTGCCCGCGAGGGCCTCGGAGAGCCAGGCGATCGGGACGTTCGCGACCGGGAAGCGCTCGACCTCGATCAGCCGCGCGAGGTACCCGAGCCGCGCCGCGCGCGGGTTGCTCTCGCCGTCGAGCGCGCGGGCGAGCTCCGGTGCGACCGGGTCCTCGAGGTGGCCGACGGCGGCGTCGAAGAGCCCGTCGATCAGCAGGGACGCGGCGACGTCCGAGCGGACCGAGATGAGGTTGCCGCGCTCGCTCATCAGCAGATCCGCGGAAGGGGATCGCCCGCGAGCATGTCGACCACGCGGGTGCCGCCGAAGCTCGTGCGCAGCAGGACCATGCCCGGCGGGTCGACGAGGACCTCGCCGACCACGGCGGCCTCCGCGCCGAGCGGGTGGGCGCGGAGCGCGGCGAGCGCCGCGGCGACGCCGTACGGCCCGACCACGGCGACGAGCTTGCCCTCGTTGGCCACGTAGAGCGGGTCGATCCCGAGGATCTCGCACGCGCCGCTGACGGCCGGGCGGATCGGCAGGGCCGCCTCGTCGAGCGCCACGCCGAGCTCGGTGTCGAGCGAGAGCTCCGCCAGCACGGTGGCCAGGCCGCCGCGCGTCGGGTCGCGCAGCCAGCGGACCTCCCCGGTGGCGTCGAGCAGCGAGGCGGCGAGCTCGTGCAGCGGCGCCGTGTCGCTCTGCAGGTCGGCCTCGAGCTCGAGCTCGCCCCGGGCGACCATGATCGCCATCCCGTGGTCGCCGATCGTGCCCGAGACGATGACGCGATCGCCCGCCCTGACGCGCTCGGCGGCCAGCGGCGTCGCGCGCTCGTGGACGCCGATGCCGGCCGTCGTGATGTAGAGGCCGTCGGCCTTCCCACGCTCGACGACCTTGGTGTCCCCGGTGACGATCGCGACACCGGCGCGCGCCGCCGCCGCCGCCATCGACTGCGCGACCCGCTGCAGCTCGTCGGTCGCGAGGCCCTCCTCGAGGATGAACGACGCCGAGAGCCACAGTGGCCGCGCGCCCGCCATCGCGAGGTCGTTGACCGTGCCGTTCACCGCGAGCTCGCCGATGTCCCCGCCGGGGAAGAAGCGCGGCTTGACGACCGACGCGTCGGTCGAGAACGCGAGCCGCGAGACCCCCTGGGCCAGCGCGAGCGATGCCGCGTCGCCGAGCTCGTCGAGCGCGGGGTTCGAGAACGCGCGCCGGAAGACCATCTCGATCAGCGTGTGCGACGAACGGCCGCCCGCACCATGGGCGAGCGTGATCTGCTTGTCCATCAGCTTCACGTGCGGGCGGCGACGCCGGCGCTCGATCGCGTCGAGCACGTCCTCCTCGGAGCGGCTCACGCGACGGGGGCGGGCTGCGGCGCGCGCCGGCCTGCGTGCCGTCCGTAGTTGTAGTACGCGGCGCAGGCCCCTTCGCTGGAGACCATGCAGGTGCCGATCGGGCGATCCGGGGTGCAGGAGGTGCCGAACACCTTGCACTCCCAGGGCTTGATGACCCCCTTCAGCACCTCCCCGCACTGGCAGGCCTTGGGATCGGCCACCCGGATGCCCGGCACAGGGAACCGGGCCTCGGCGTCGAAGCGGCTGTAGGCCGGCGAAAGCCGAAGGCCGCGCTGGGAGATGAAGCCGAGTCCCCTCCATTCGAAGTGGGGACGCAGCTCGAACACCTC
>JACDAP010000369.1 GCA_013695395.1 Solirubrobacterales bacterium | reverse complement strand
CCGCCTCAGACCGGCTGGGCGGCCAGCCAGGGCTTGGTGAGCCGCAGCGCCGCGAGGATCGCCCGGGTGGCGGGGGAGCGGTTGAGCGTCAGGAAGTGGATCCCCGGCGCCCCGCCGGAGAGCAGCTCGGCGCACTGGAGCGTCGCGTAGGAGACGCCGAGCTCCTGGATCGCCTCGGGGTCGTCCTTGCGCACGACGAGCTCGCGCTCGAGCGGCGCGGGCAGTTCAGCGGCGGTCAGCGTGGTCATCCGCTTGATCCCCTCGTAGCTGGTGATCGGCATGACGCCGGGGATGATCGGCACCTCGACGCCGGCCTCGCGGGCGCGGGCCACGAAGTCGAAGTAGTGCGCGTTGTCGAAGAAGAGCTGGGTGATGACGAACTGCATCCCCGCGTCCACCTTCTCCTTGAGGTAGCGGATGTCGTCCTCGGGAGACGTCGCGTGGATGTGCGTCTCGGGGAACGCGGCCCCGCCGATCGCGAACTCGGGGTACTCGTCGCGGATCAGCTCGACGAGCTCCCGCGAGAACTCGAGACCGCCGTCGGTCTTCGTCCAGCGCTCGGCACCCTGCGGCGGGTCGCCACGCAGGGCGAGCACGTTCTCGACGCCGGCGTCGCGCATCCGGTCCAACGTGGCGCGCAGCTCGTCGGTGGTGGCGTTCACGCAGGTGAAGTGCGCCATCGCCTCGATCCCGAAGTCCTCCTTGAGGTGGGAGACGATCTCGATGGTCGTCTCCCGGGTGGTGCCGCCGGCGCCGTAGGTGACCGAGACGTAGTCGGGGCTCAGGGGCTCGAGCTCGCGGAGTGCCTGCTTGAGGTTCTCCTCCCCGGTCGGGCTCTTCGGCGGGAAGAACTCGAAGGAGAAGAGCGGGAGCCGGTCGGCCTGTGTGAGGAGCTCGTCGATGCGCATGGCGAGCCGGGATGGTATTCAGACCGGGGTCCAGCGCTCCGGCTCGCCGCCTTCACCAGGGAGCCGGGCGACCCGGCCGAGCACCTCCAGGTGGGTGAGGTAGCAGAGCGTCTCCGAGAGCCACCAGTTCGCGTTCATCTGGGTGACGGGCGCCTCATAGGCGAGCGGCACCACGGCGAAGGCCGTGAGCGGACCGCTACCGGTGAGCACGGCCGCGACCTTCTCGAGACGCTCGTGGACGAGCGTGCGGTTGGCGTCGATGTGGGACTGCACGTCGGCGAACGTGCGGCCGTGTCCGGCCAGGCAGAGCCGAGCGTCCAGGGCCTCCACCCGCTCGAGCGAGCCCAGGAACTCCCCGACGGGGTCCGGGCTCCAGCCGTAGTCGTAGAAGAGGGAGACCCGCCCCAGGAGGTGGTCGCCGCTGATCAGCAGGCGCTTCTCGGGCTGGAAGAGGCAGATGTGCGAGGGGGCGTGGCCGGGGGTCTCGATGACATCCCAGGCCCCGAGATCCGTCTGGACCTGCACGCCGGGCAAGAGGTCCCGGTCCGGGGGGACATACTCCGCGACGCCGTAGCCGCGCCCGGAGGCGGCCTCGCGGTAGGCCTCCAGCGGCGCCTCGGGCACGCCGGACTGGCGGGCGACCTCGATCCGCTGGGTCAGCGCCGCCTCCGGGTCGGTCGCCGCCGCGCGCATGTGCTCGTGGTCGGGATGCATCCACAGCTCGCACCCGGCCCGGCGCACGATCGTCGCGGCCTGTCCGTAGTGATCGGAATGAGCGTGCGTGCAGACGAGCAGGCGGACGGTCTCGACCTTGAGGTTGACCTGCGAGAGCGCCCGGTCGAGATGCGCCTCCGAGCCCGGCTCGTGCATCCCGGTGTCGACGAGGACGATGCCGGAGCCGGCACCGATCGCCCAGGCGTTGCAGTGCGGGACCCCCGGCCAGGGGAGCGGCAGCCGCAGGCGCCAGAGCCCGGGCAGGGCACGCTCGCCCCGGCCGACTTCTCGCTTGCGGGTGTGGTCGGGCATCCGGCCGGACTCTACGGAAGGCGCGTCCGCGCTCCCGTACGATGAGCCGATGAGCCCTCCCGCCAAGGCCCTGGATCCGAAGCCGCCGACGCCCGCGAAGGTGGCCGCCGCCTACTTCGCCGCGCTCGCCGCCCGCGACGTCGAAGCGATGGTGGCCTGCTGGGCCCCGGGCGGCCGGGAGCTCATCCGCGGGCAGGTCGACACGACCGCGCCGGACGGCGTGCGGGCGTACTTCACAGCCCTGTTCGCCGCCTTCCCGGACCTCGAGTTCCGCGTGGTGGCCACCACGGTGCAGAAGGAGCGTGCCGTGGTGCGCTGGGAGCTCTCCGGGACCTTCGCCGGAGCGCCGTTCGGCGGGATCGAGCCGACAGGTGCGCGGCTCGAACTGGAGGGCATGGACGAGCTGACGATCACCGACGGGCTCATCCAGGAGAACAACGCCTTCACCGACGGGATGACCTTCGCGCGCCAGATCGGGATGCTGCCCGCCGAGGGTTCGCCGGCCGACCAGCGGGTCCTCAAGGCGTTCAACGCGAAGAGCCGGCTCGCGTCCCGGCTGCAGGCCAGCGGCGCCGAGCACGTGGCCGACGGCGTCTGGCGCGTGCGCGGCGGCATGCCGAAGAAGACCATGAACGTCTACCTCGTGCGCGACGGCGACGGGGTGCTCGCCTTCGACGCGGGGATCCGCCAGATGGGCCGAGGGATCGCGACCGCGGCCGCGCAGCTCGGCGGCCTGACGCGGATCGTGCTGGGCCACGCCCACGCCGATCACCGGGGTGCCGCGGCCGAGCTCGCGGTCCCGACGTTCTGCCACGCCGACGACCAGGCGGACGCCGAGGGTGACGGCGGCGCGCACTACTTCGACCTCTCGAAGCTGCGCTTCTACGGGCGAGCGGCCTTCGGACGGCTGCTCCCGTTCTGGGACGGCGGGCCGGTGCCGATCACGGGCACGCTCGCCGAGGGCGACGACGTCGCGGGCTTCTCCGTGGTGCACCTGCCCGGTCATGCCCCCGGGCTGATCGCGCTCTGGCGCGGGGAGGACCGGCTGGCGCTCACCAGCGACTGCTTCTACACCGTCGATCCGCAGACGACGATCTACGGCCCGCCGCGGGTGCCGCTCGCGGCGTTCAACCAGGACACCGAGCAGGCGCGGGCCTCGATCCGCAAGCTCGCGGGGTACGCCCCCGCCGCGGCCTGGCCGGGCCACGCCGAGCCGTTGACCGGTGACGTGGCCGCCGCGCTCGAGCAGGCGGCGGCGACGACGTGACGCGTCCCGCCCCCACCGACCGGTAGC
>JACDAP010000365.1 GCA_013695395.1 Solirubrobacterales bacterium | reverse complement strand
CCAACAAACGGCAGAGTAGCGATCGTTACGAAGAATAAAACGGCGGCACCGATCATCACTTTGTACGGATGTCGCAGCGTCGAATGCAAAAGGCGTTCGTCGAATTTCTTCAACCGCCGGACGACGAAACTATCTTCTTCGGAATGGCCTCCGATGTTTAAGCTGTCGACATCGTCATCGCGAGAAGTTTCTTCGGCATCATCCGGTTCAAGCTCTTTGTCTTTCGAAAACCTTGATTTCAGATTTGCGAACCAGCTCGACACGAGCGACGGGCCGTCGGATTTGTTTTTGAAAAGCTGCGGCAAAAGGTAGGACGCGAGGACCGGTGTCACAGTCAAGCTAATGAATAAGGAGGCGACAAGCGATGTGATGTAGGCCAACCCGAGCGGAGCCAGAAGCCTACCCTCTACCCCGGTCAGCATAAAGAGCGGTAAAAAGACCAGAGCCACGATTATCGTCGCGTAAATGATCGACGAGCGCACCTCGAGCGACGCGTGATACACCACCTCCAGGGCCGGACGCGGATCGGAGGTCGCGTAGTTCTCCCGCAGCCGGCGAAAGATATTTTCGATATCAACGATCGCATCATCGACGAGCTCGCCGATCGCCACCGCGAGACCGCCGAGGGTCATCGTATTTATCGAGACACCAAACGCGTAAAAGATAAGAAACGTTACCGCGAACGACAAAGGAATCGCGGTCAATGTTATTGCTGTCGTACGAAAATTCAGCAAAAACAAAAACAGGACTATCGCAACAAGAATCGCGCCGTCGCGCAGGGCCTCTATCACATTGCCGATCGATGCCTGAATAAAACTCGCTTGCCGGAAAAGCCGCGTATTGATCTCGATGTCAGCCGGCAGGGTAGACTGCAGCTCTACGATCGCCTTGTCGACCTTCTCGGTTAATTCAACAGTGCTGGCGCCCGGCTGTTTTTGTACCGACATGATGACGGCCGGCATCCCATTCGCCCCGGCGTCACCGCGCTTTATTTTCGCGCCGAACTCGACGTCGGCTACGTCACCGAGCCGTACCGCAATGTTATTGCGATACGCGACGACTGTTTGCTTGAGCTCGTCGATCGTATAAAACCGTCCGAGGTTTCTGACCAGATATTCCTGACTCTGCGCATCAACGAACCCGCCGGTCGAATTTGCATTCGATTTTTGGAGAGCCGTCGTTACGTCTTCGATCGTAACGCCAAATTGTTTTAACTTTTCAGGCGAGACCAGGGCCTGATACTGTTTCACCCCGCCCCCGATCGGAATGACCTGCGAGACGCCGGCTATCGTCAAAAGCCGTGGACGGACCGTCCAGTCAGCTAGCGTTCGCACATCAAGGGGATCTGTTTTTCCGTCTTTCGATGTGACGGCTATGAGCATGATCTCGCCCATGATCGAGGAGATCGGCGCGAGGAATGGGGAAACACCTTCGGGAAGTTGTTCGCGCGCTTCAGTTAGTTTTTCGGCAACGAGCTGACGGTTGCGATAGATGTCGGTGCCCCAATCGAATTCGACGTACACGATTGAAAGTCCGATGCCGCTCTGCGAGCGTACCCGCGACACGCCGGGCACGCCGTTCATTACGGTTTCGATCGGATACGAAACCTGCGTTTCGACTTCTTCGGGAGCTAATCCCTCGGCCTCCGTAAGAATCGTGATCGTGGGTTTGTTGAGATCGGGAAAAACGTCAACCGGAAGATTGAGCGCCACATAACCACCCCATACCAAGAGCAGCGCCGCTAGAGCGACGACGATGAGGCGGTTCTGCAGTGCCCACTTAATGATTGCGTTCATAAACTGACTGTCCCGACCTGGCTGGTCCTCACGATGTCGCTGGGCGACGTACAGAGGTCCGCCCAAAAGAACTTACTTGGACCATTTGGTTTTCCAATCCGCCATCATTTTGATTTCAGCTTCCTGGGCCTTAATGATGTCCTGCGACAAAGTTTTGATCTCCGGGTGCTCGGCTTTGCTTAGAGCGTCTTTCGCCATCGCCACCGCTCCGGCGTGGTGCGGCGTCATCATGTCGATGAAGTGAATGTCGAACTCATTGCCCGTCAACGCATCCATCTTTTTCAT
>JACDAP010000103.1 GCA_013695395.1 Solirubrobacterales bacterium | reverse complement strand
TCCTTGGCGTGCTCACCGTGGTGGCCTCGGTGGCCGCGCTGACGGCGGCCGGGATCCCGCTGCGCTTCGTCGGCTGGCGGAACTGGGGGCTTCTGGTGGACGGGGCGGGCGGCGGCCTCTCGGCCCTGCCGAGCCTGAACGTGCCCTACCGCGGGCTCGACGACTGGGTGCGGTGGATCGTCCTCGCGGGCGCGGGCCTGCTCGGGGTTCTGGCGGCGCTGCTCGCCTTCGCGCCGGGCCGGGGGACCGGCGCGAGACGGCGCGCGGCCGCCGCGCTCACGCTCGGGGTGCTCTACGGACTACCGGTGATCGAGCGGAACCCCGACTCCCCGTTCCTCTCCGGTGCGGGCTTCGCGTTCCTGCTCGCGCTCTTCCTCGGGGCCGGGCGACTCACGGCGGTGCGCGGGGTCCGCCCGCGGGCGATCGCCTACGGCGGCGGGCTGCTCGCGTTGCTGCTCGCGGCGGTGCTGGCGCCCCGGCTGGACGGATCCGCCCCGTGGGTCGACTACCGCGGCATCACCGGCGATCTCGCGGAGCGCAACCAGGCCGTCTTCAATTGGAACCACAGCTACTCCCCGCTCACCTGGCCGCGGGACGGACGGGAGCTGATCCGCGTGAAGGCCGACGAGCCCGCCTACTGGAAGGCGACCATCCTGGGGCGCTTCGACGGGGTCCGCTGGCTCGAGCAGCCGCCGAACGACACGTCGGCGGTCGACACGCCGATGTCCGCTGCCCACCCGGAGTGGAACGAGCAGATCGAGGTCACGGTCCGCGGCCTGCGCTCCGAGCAGTTCCTGACCGCGGGCTTCACCAAGGCCATCGGCGGCGTCTCGGTCCCCGCGGTCCCGGCCGGCTCGGGCACCTACCGGACCGGCGGGCGCCCGCTGCGGCCCGGGGACACCTACACCGCCGAGGTCTACACGCCGCGCCCCACCCCGGCCGAGCTCTCGGGCGCGGGCACCGACTACCCCGACTACGTGCTGGGGGAGCCGCTGTCGATCGAGCTGCCCGAGTCGGTCGGCGGCCCCGAGGCCGATGAGCCGTTCCGCAACGGGGTCGAGCAGACGACGATCTTCTTCCCGCCGTTCGGGTCCGACGCCAGCCCGGCCACGGTCATCCCCGGCGTACGGAACTTCCGCGGCGGCGAGGAGCTCCTGGCCGCCTCCGGCTACAGCCGCATGTGGGCGCTCGCCCAGCAGCTGCGGGCGCAGGCGAGCTCCCCGCTCGACCTGGCCCGCCGCGTGCGCCAGCGCGTCCAGCAGGGCGCCCGCTACACCGAGCGCCCGGAGGAGCGCGCGATCCCGCTCGAGTCGTTCCTCTTCGACACCAAGGCGGGCTACTGCCAGCAGTTCTCGGGGGCGATGGCGCTGCTGCTGCGCATGGCCGGGGTGCCCGCCCGGGTCGCCTCGGGGTTCACCTCGGGGAGCTACGACACCCGAAAGGGCCAATACATCGTCCGCGACCTCGACGCCCACTCGTGGGTCGAGGCGTTCTTCCCCGGGATCGGCTGGGTGACCTTCGACCCGACGCCGACGGTCGCACCCCCCACCGCGCAGGACACCGGCGACGGCGGCGACGACGCCGTGGACTCCGAGTCAGAGGACAACGCCCAGGCACGTGCCGATGTCGCCGAACCGGCGGCTGCGACCCCGGCCGCCCCGGCCGGCGAGGACCCCAGATCGGGCGGCCACGGCGGTGTGGTCCTCCTGCTCGCCGGGCTCCTGGTCGTCGGGGCACTGGGGGCCGGCGCCTGGGGCTGGCGCCGTCGCAATCCGCTCTCCGCGCTCGACGAGCTCCGCCGCGCCCTTGCGCGGAGCGGCCGTCCGGTCCCGCCGGAGCTCACCCTCCAGGGGCTCGAGCAGACCCTGAGCGGCGCGCCGACCGCAGCGGCCTACGTCCGCGCAATCCGCCTGGGTCGGTACGCGGGCGAGGACGTCCAGCCCGCGCCCGGCGCCCGCGGTGCCCTCCGCACCGAGCTCGCCGCCGGCCGCGGCCTCTCCGGCCGGATCCGATCCTGGTACGCACTGCCCCCTCGCCGTCGGAGCCGCTGACTACCATCACGCGGGAGCGCCATGGACTCCGCCTACGAGCTCTTCCGCACCGGGACTGCGCTGCTCGAGCAGCACGACTTCCACGCTGCGGCCGTCCCGCTGGCGCGGGCGAAAGCGCTCGAACCCGGCAAGGCGTCGGTCCGCGAGGCGTTCGGTCGTGCGCTCTTCGGCGCCCAGCGCTACGCGGAGGCCGTCAGCGAGTTCGAGGCCGTGGTCGACACCCATCCGACCGACGACTATGCCCTCTTCTGCCTCGGGCGCAGCCTCCAGCAGCTCGGGCGCCACGCCGAGGCCCGCGCGCCGTTGGCGCTCGCGGCGACGCTCCGTCCCGAGCGCACCGACTACCGGGTCTACCGGGAGCGCGCACGCCGCCGGGCAGAATCCGGCTGAACGCGCCCACGACACCGCCGGTGCGCGGCGTGCACGCGGGACGTCGCCGCTTGGTAGTCTCGGCGGACAGCTTTCGGTGTCACCACAGTCCTGCGGGGCCGGGTGGCGAGCAGGTCGAGAAGGCGGGCACTAGGCCCGCCTTCGGCATTTTCGGACACGACGGGACGGTGAGATGAGCACAGCACTGGAGCAGGAGATCGAGACGGCGCTCGCCGCCGCGGCCCCGGAGGTCGAGGTGCTGCTCACCGAGGTTGTCGGCGGGACCACGCTGCGCCTGTTCGTCGATCATCCGGACGGCGTCACGCTGGAGGTCTGCGAGCAGGTGACCCGCGCCCTCGAGCCGCTGCGCGAGCGCTTCGCGCTCGAGGTGAGCTCGCCGGGCACCCAGCGCCCGCTGTCCAAGCCCACTCACTTCCGCCGCTTCCTCGGGCGCCGCGCCCGGGTCCGCACCCGCGACGCGCTCGCGGGGCACAAGTCGTTCACCGGTGAGCTCGTCGGGGCCACCGACGCCGAGGTCACGATCGCCGCGGAGAGCGGCGTCATCGCGATCCCGTACGCCGAGATCCACCGTTCCAACCTGGTCGAGGAGTAGCCGCATGTCCCGCGAGATCCTGGAAGCCATGAGCGCGCTTGCGCGTGAGAAGGGCATCGCCCCCGAGAAGCTGCAGGCGGCCCTCGAGGACGCCCTGCTCTCCGCGTACAAGAAGCAGCCCGGCTCCGCGCCGTACGCCCGCGTCGAGCTTGACCCCGATTCCGGTGACTACCGGGTCATCGAGCTGCTCGTGCCAGAGCGCCTCGAGGCGCACCTCATCGTCGAGACGATCGACGAGAACACCTACCTGGACGAGGAGACCGGCGAGTTCGTCGAGCCCGAGAACGTCGAGGTCGACCAGGAGAAGCTCGCCGAGTACTCCGACCAGATCCCCGAGCAGGACGTCACCCCCGACGACTTCGGCCGCATCGCCGCGCAGACCGCCAAGCAGGTGATCCTCCAGCGGATCCGCGAGGCCGAGCGCGAGATGATGTTCATCGAGTACCGCGACCGGATCGGCGAGCTCGTCACCGGCATGGTCCAGCAGAAGGACGCCCGCTACACGCTGATCCAGCTGCGCGAGCGCGTCGAGGCGCTGCTCCCGAAGAGCGAGCAGGTCGACGGCGAGCGCTACGAGCACAACCAGCGCGTCAAGGCGGTCATCAAGGAGGTCTCGGCCTCCACGAAGGGCCCGTCGATCATCGTCTCCCGGCGCGACCCGGACCTGATCAAGGCGCTCTTCGAGCTCGAGGTGCCCGAGATCGCCGACGGTCTCGTCGAGATCCAGAACGTCGCGCGCGAGCCCGGATACCGCTCCAAGATCGCCGTGGTCTCCCACGCCGACGGGGTCGACCCGGTCGGCGCCTGCGTCGGCCCGCGCGGCTCCCGGGTGCGCATGGTCGTCTCCGAGCTGCGTGGCGAGAAGATCGACATCATCCCGTACAACGAGGAGCCCGCCCGCTTCGTCGCCAAGGCGCTCTCACCGGCCCGCGTGCGTGAGGTGCTCGTCGACGACGAGGCCCGCCAGGCCACGGTCATCGTGCCCGACGACCAGCTCGCGCTGGCGATCGGCCGCGAGGGACAGAACGCCCGCCTGGCTGCCCGCCTGACCGGTTGGCGGATCGACATCAAGTCCGAGACCGACTTCGCCCAGGACACCTCGGGCGACAGCGGCCCCGACGAGGACGGCGAGCAGCGCGCGCAGGACGACGGCCGCTGTCACGCGATCCTCGGGACGGGCCGGCGGTGTCCCAACGCCTCGCTGCCGCAGACGTATTTCTGTGGGCTGGACGCCCACCAGGCGCTCGCCCGGTTCGACACGA
>JACDAP010000096.1 GCA_013695395.1 Solirubrobacterales bacterium | reverse complement strand
GGTCACCGCGTCGCGCTCGCTCGTGCGGGCCCACGAGGCAGTCGGCGAGCCGCCCGGCGCCGCCGCTCGCGCCGAAGCGGAGCGGATGCGTGCCGTCGCATGGGCGCTTGCGGGGTGAGGCGCCGCGGGCGGCGCGCCCTATCCTTTCGCCGACGATGCCGTACCGCAGTCCCACCCGCTTCCTGGCGCCGATCGCCCTGTTGGGAGCGGTGCTCGCGATCTACCTGGTCGCCAAGCCGCAGCTCGGCAGCTCCGAGGAGAGCGGTGGGCAGACCCCCTCGCAAAGCACGCCGGCGGCGAAGACCACCACGAAGAAGCCTGCCAAGAAGGCACGGAAGACCTACACCGTGAAATCCGGCGACGTCCTCGGCGAGATCTCCGCCAAGACCGGCGTGCCGATCGAGGACCTGCTCGACTTCAACGACATCGACGCCTCGCAGCTGAGCGTCGGCCAGAAGCTCAAGCTCACCCCGTGAGCCGACGGATCCGCAGGGCGTGGCCGATCGCGGCCATGGTGCTGCTGTGCGCGCTGCTTCCCGGTACCGCAGCCGCGCAGGGCAGCACGGCGCCGAAGCTGACCGCCCCCTCGGCCATTCTCGTCGAGCAAGCCACCGGGGACGTCGTGGTCGCCAAGAAGGCCGACGAGCGCAGGCAGATCGCCTCGACGACGAAGATGATGACCGCGCTTCTCGCGCTCGAGCGGCTCGCGCTCGACGACGTCCTGGTCCAGGCGCCCTACGACGCCGCTCCCGCCGAGTCGCTCGGAGGGTTCCGCGCGGGTGAGAAGGTGACGGTCCGCGACGAGCTGCGGGCGCTCCTGCTCGCCTCGGCCAACGACGCGGCCAACACGCTCGCGATCCGGATCTCCGGGAGCCGCGAGCGGTTCGTCCGCGACATGAACGCCCGCGCGATGGCCCTCGGGCTCGAGGACACGAGCTTCGCGAACCCGATCGGGCTCGACGACGAGGACAACTACTCGACCGCCGCCGATCTCGTGAAGCTCGCGCTCGTCCTGCGGACGAAGCCGTTCTTCCGGCAGACCACGAACCTCGAGCGCGTCACGATCCGCTCGGGGGCGATGCCCCGCACCTACGAGAACCGGAACTCGCTGGTCCGCAGCGTGCCGGCCGTCAACGGCGTGAAGACCGGCTTCACGAACAAGGCGGGCTACATCCTGGTCGGCTCGGCGACGAGGAACGGCGTGACGGTCGTCTCGGCGGTCCTCGGCGCTCCGTCCGAGGCCGCGCGCAACGCGGACTCCAAGGCGCTGCTCGAGTACGGGCTCGACCGCTACGTGCGTCGCACCGCGCTGAAGGCCCGCCGGAAGTTCGGGCGCGCCCAGCTCCGGTACCGCGACAGCTCGGTCGCCCTCGTGGCGGAGCGGGAGGTCGTGCGGACCGCCCGCCGCGGCGAGAGCTTCGACATCCGCGTGACGGGAGCGCCGCAGGAGCTCGACGGGCCGCTGGCACAGGGAGCGCAGGTCGGGACGATCGTCGTGCGCCAGCGCGGCAAGGTGGTCGACCGGGTTCCGCTCATCACCGCCCGCGCGGTCACCGAGGCGACCGCGGTCGACCGGCTCAAGGAGTTCGCCGTCCGCCCGCGCACCGTCGTGTTAGCGGTGGTCTTCATCCTGGGTAGCCTTAGCCTGGTCGTCCTCCGACGGCGGTCCGCGCGCCAAGTGCGGATGGCCGAACCGGAGGCGGCGCCGCCCGGATGATCATCACCGTCACCCTCAACGCCGCCATCGACCGCTCGCTCTCGGTCACGAGCTTCCGGCTCGGTCGGCGGCACCGCCCCGTCGATCAGACGACGATGGCCGGCGGCAAGGGCGTCAACATCGCGCGTGCCCTCAAGCGGCTCGACCAACCGGTCATCGCGACCGGCTTCGCGGGCGGCAGCACGGGAACGCGGATCGTCGAGCAGCTCACCCAGGAGTCGATCCTCAACGACTTCGTCCGCATCGGTGAGGAGTCCCGCACCAACGTCGCCGTCTTCGACCCGACCAACGGGCAGACGACCGAGGTCAACGAGCGCGGGCCGGCGGTCACCGAGGTGGAGATCGGCCTGTTCTGCGACAAGCTCCTGTACCTGGCGCGCAGCGCCGCGGTCGTGGTCTTCGCCGGCTCGCTGCCCCGCGGGATCGAGCCCGACATCTACGCGGCGCTGATCCGCGACGTGCGCAAGCTCGGGGTCCAGACCGTCGTCGACACCGACGGAGAGCCGCTGCACCACGCGGTGCGCGCCGAGCCCGACGTGATCTCCCCGAACGTGCTCGAGGCGGAGGAGCTCGTCGGCCACGAGTTCAACGACGAGGAGGATCGGGCGATCGCGGTGCGGGAGATGGTCAACCTCGGTCCCCGCGAGGCCATCATGACGCTCCCAGACGGCTGCATCGCCTGCGTGCAGGACGGTGGGGAGCGGCGCCTGGTCCGGGTGTGGGTCGATCCGCGCGAGGTCGTCGCCGGGGTCGGTTCCGGCGACGCGTTCCTGGCCGGCTTCGTCGCGTCGCGCTATGGCGGTCGCAGCATCGACGAGGCCCTGCGCTACGGCGTCGCCTGCGGCGCGGAGTCGACCGGACGCCTCGGCGCGGGGCTCATCGACCCGCGCGCCGTCGACCGGCTGTACGGCGAGACGACGGTCGAGCACCTCACGCCGACGGCCGGCGTCGGCTGACCCGAGTCTCGGCTCGCGAAGGGCTCCGGGCGCAGCCGAAACGCGGGTGTCAGCGCGACAGGGCCATGAGAAGCTCGGCGAGTGCCGCCTCGGC
>JACDAP010000091.1 GCA_013695395.1 Solirubrobacterales bacterium | reverse complement strand
CACCGTGCTTCCTTCACCTCAGACTCCGTCGTAAGCACGAACGTTTGCACGATACTCCGGAATGCTCGCTTCGTCACCCGCGCTCGTCCGGGTCGCCCCGGGGCTGGCCGCCTGAGCCGTCGACGGGACCCGGTCAGGTTGCGCGCGGCGGTGGCGCGTGTAGTGCCGGGCCTGGCGCGCCCGGTTGCCGCAGGCCGGTGAGCACCAGGTGCGCCGCGGATGGTCCTTCAGGAAGAGCAGGACGCAGCCGGGGGCAACGCAGGCGCGGAGCGTGGCCCGGGCCGGGCCGGTGAGCAGGTCGATGGCGTCGGCGGCGAACCGGACCAGCGGAACGTCGGCTCGGGGTCCGTGATGCTCGACGTGGGCCGTGGGGACGCCGTCGGCCGTCAGCACGACGAGCGGGGAGGTCGGGCAGCGGGATGCCGTGCGGTTCAGCGCTGCGATGGCGGTGGAATCGAGCGGGGTGCCGGCCAGGCTCGCGCGGAGCACGGAGGTGACGGTCCCGCGGAGGGCCAGCAGCGCGCCGAGATGCGGCGGCGGGCCATCGTGATCCGGGAGGACGGCCCGCAGGAAGGGCGGCACGGCGCCCGGGTCGGCCAAGCCGTCGACGAGCACGCCGCCACGATCCGCGAACCGGGTGTTCACGAGCTCGATCGCGGGGCGCTCGCCGCGGAGCGGGCCGTCGTAGCCGGAGTCGGACACCTCTGTAATGGTAGAGGACAGACACAAGCGTTAGGATAAGCACTTGGAAAGGATCACCAACCGCCGACGCAGGAGGCAGCACCCGTGCACATCGCCGAGCTGTGGCGCTACCCGGTCAAGTCGATGGGTGGGGAGCGGCTCGCCGAGACGCCGGTCGGTGTCCAGGGGATCCCGGGCGACCGCGGGATCTACGTGGTGGACGATCGCGATGGGATCCTCTCGGCCCGGACGAAGCCCGGGCTGCTGCGCAACCGGGCCACCGTCGACCCCACGGGGGAGGTCCTCGTCGACGGCCGCCCGTGGCGGAGCCCCGAAGTCGGTGCGGCGGTGCGGGAGGCGGCCGGTCCCGGGGCCCGGCTGGTGGCCGCTGACGGCCCGGAGCGCTTCGACATCCTCCCGCTGCTCGTGCTCACCGACGGGGCACTCGCCGCTTACGGCCACGACCACCGCCGGCTGCGGCCCAACGTCGTGATCGGCGGCGTGTCCGGGCTGGCCGAACGCGGTTGGGAGGGACGCCAGCTGGCGGTCGGTGAGGCCGTGATCGGGCTCGCAGACCTGCGCGGCCGCTGCGTGATGACGACCTTCGACCCGGACACCGCCGAGCCGGACCTCGAGCCGTTCCTGCACGTGCGCCGCGCGTTCGGGGGCACGTTCGCCCTCAACGCCTGGGCCGGGCGGGACGGCCGCATCGCGGTGGGTGACGAGGTCCGGCTGCTCGACGAGCACGAGGCACTCGCGGTCCCGGAGCGCGGGCGCTACGGCTGACCGATCCTGCAGAGCGAGGCGTGTGCCGCGCCGGCCGACGTAGC
Source organism: Solirubrobacterales bacterium (assembly GCA_013695395.1). Lineage (GTDB taxonomy): Bacteria > Actinomycetota > Thermoleophilia > Solirubrobacterales > Solirubrobacteraceae > Paraconexibacter. The sequence goes on along the minus strand of JACDAP010000091.1, from coordinate 2,537 downwards.
ACGAGTCTGCGTCGCTGTGATCCGCAGGTAACGCCTCACGAAACGTACTTTACGGGCAGGTTGTTGCTGTTGTGCTCCTTAGAAGGAGCGTTCGTGGCGTCGACTAGTGCAACCTGAGGGACGGGGGGAGCGCGGCGAGGCAGCGGAAAGCTACGGAGGCGGGATGCGGTGTCGCACTGATGGCGTCGCCGAAGGGCGCGCGTAGCGTCGGTCCTCCCACCGGAAGGCCGCATGCAACAGAAGATCATCATCGTCGGCGGGGGCGTCGCCGCGCTGGAGTGCGTCCTCGCGCTGCACGACGCCGCCCCCGGCCGCTTCGACGTCTGCCTCATCGCGCCCGACGTGTTCTTCGCGTTGCCGCCCCTGGCGGTCGCCAAGCCGTTCATGCGGGGGGACATGGCGCGGCTGCCGCTCGACCGGTTCATGCACGAGCACGACGGGCGCCTGCACCGCGCCACCGTCTCGCGCGTCGACTGCCCGGCGCGGGCGGTGCGCTGCGACGACGGCGTCCGTCTCCACTACGACACGCTCGTCCTCGCCACCGGTGGCCGGCGCCGCGCGCCGTACCCGGAGGCGCTGACGTTCGGGTGGCCCGACGACTACGACGCGCTCGGGCGGCTGCTGGACGAGCTCGAGCAGGGGCACGGACGCTCGCTCGCCTTCGTGGTCCCGCCCGGCGCCACGTGGACGCTGCCGCTGTATGAGCTGGCGCTGATGACCGCGGAGGAGCTGCGCACGCTCGGCCGCGACGTCGAGCTGCACCTGGTCACGCCGGAGGCCGCGCCGATGGAGGTGTTCGGGGCGCCGGCGTCGGCCGAGCTCGCGGCGCTGCTCACCGCTGCCGGGATCCGGTTGCATCCGGGGGTCGAGGTGACGGTCGGCCCGGACCGGTCGGTCGGCCTCGCCGACGGCAAGCGTCTCGGCGTCGACCGGGTGGTCGCGCTGCCCACGCTCGTCGGGCCGCACCTGCGCGGGATCCCGCACGACCCCGACGGCTTCATCGAGGTCGATCCCGCAGGGCGCGTGCCGGGCCACCCGGGTGTGTACGCGGTCGGTGACATCACGGCCGGCGGGATCAAGCAGGGCGGCATCGCCTCCCAGCAGGCCGACCACGCCGTGCGAGACATCGTCTCGGCCCCGGCCGTCGGAGGACTCCCTCCCGCGACGATCCCGCTCGACCTGCGCGGACGGCTGCTCACCGGCCAGGGCGACCGGTTCCTGCAGGTCGGGGAGCCGGTCGAGATCGCGCGGGTCGGCGGGCCGCGTCCGGACTGGTGGCCGGCGACGAAGGTCGCCGCCCGTCACCTCGGCCCGTACCTGGACGCGTCGGGGCTCGTGCAGCTCCCGATCCGGGCGGAGTCCCCGTGATCGCGTAGCGTCCCGCCTCGGACTGCAGGGAACTACGGAGGAGGCCGGGCCCCGTCCGACGTAGCGTCGTCGGCATGAGCCTCCTCCATCTTGTCGGCCACGACGGCACCAGCCACGGCGACGACGCGCTCGCGCTCGCTCGCGCCGTCGGGACGGGCCGGGACGTGCGCCGGACCGTCCTCCACATCCTCGCGTTCGGCGGGCCGACGGAGGTCGCGGACCCCGACTGGCTGGCGAAGCTGCCGGCCAAGACGCAGGGGGAGATCCGCTGCGTCCGTGAGGCGGTGCATGCCGACGAGACGTTGGAGGTCGTCATCGCGAGCTCCCCCGCCCGCGGGCTGCACGACCGGGCCGAGGAGCTCGCCGCGGATCTCGTCGTCGTCGGGAGCCGGACCCGGCAGCCGCTCGGGCGCGAGCTCACGCCCGTCGCGAACCGCCTGCTCTCCGGCGGTCCCTGTGCGGTGCTCCACGCGCCGGCGGGCTGGGCGGTGCACGCCGGCCCGCTCGCCCGCATCGTCGTCGGCTACGACCGCTCCCCGGAGGCCGGCGATGCGCTCGCGGAGGCCGCCGCCATCGCCGCTGCATCCGGCGCGCGCGTCGACGTCGTCCACGCGCACGAGGAGACGGGCGTCTACCTCGGCTATCCCGGGGCCGTGTACGTGACCCCGGAGGAGATCGAACTGGCAGACGAGCAGGCTGCGCAGACCGCCGCCGAAGGCCTCGCGGAGCTGCCCGAGGCGCTCCGCGGCATCAGCGCTGCGCGCCACGGGACCCCGGGAGCGGTGGTTGACGCGTTCGCCATCGAGCGGGAGGCGGACCTCATCGTGCTCGGCTCCCGCGGGTACGGCCCCGTGCGCCGCACCCTGCTCGGCAGCGCGAGCGGCCACCTGCTGCGCCACGCGGGCCGCCCGGTGCTCGTGCTTCCCCGGGGCTCCCACGCGACGGTCCCCGCCACCGCTCCGGGCCTCGCCGTCGCACGGTGACCGGGCCACCGGTGCGCTGATCAGCTGCGGGAGACTCCATGAACGTCGGCGGTAAACCCCGGATCCCGGCTGGTTCGATCGCTGCGACGCTGAGGGTCACGCCCCTGCTCCAGAACCCGAGAGGCCTCGATGACCACTGAGACGACCGAGCTCGCGATGGATCCTGCAATCAGCGAGCACCTGGAT
>JACDAP010000088.1 GCA_013695395.1 Solirubrobacterales bacterium | reverse complement strand
TCCTCGAGCAGCACGAACGCCTCACCCATCTGCGACCGGGCACGCAGCAGGGTCTCGTAGAGGTCGCGCTGGGCGGTGAGCTCCTGCGCGAAGCGCAACTGGTCGGTGGTTTCCACCACGGTCGCGCCGATGCCGTGCGCATCCCCGTCGGGCAGGCGCGCGCGGTAGAAGCTCATGAGCCACCGGCGCTCCTCCCCGGGTGAGCTCGGCAGGCGGCCCGCGAGCTCGAGGTCGAGCCGCGGCTCGTCGGTGGCGCGGACGCGCTGGAGCTCCCGCTCGACCTCGGCGCCGACTGCGCCCAGCAGCGCGGCGGGGGCCCGCCCGAGGTGCTCCTCCGGCGTGCGCCCGGTGATCTTCGCGAGCGCCGCGTTGGCGCGGACGAAGCGAAGCTCCACGTCGAACAGGACGAAGCCGACGGGCGCGCGCTCGAGGTACTCGTCGAGCGTCGCCAGCGCTTCCTCGGCACCCCATCGCGGCAGTCAGTCTGACGCACGGCGGGGGCCGGCGGGTGGTGAGCGGTTGGCCGTTCGGCCCTCGAGCGGGCCGAACGGGGTCGTTCAGGCGCCAGCGATGGCGGCCGCGGCGAGGGCGGCCTCCTGCGTGTCGTGCACGGGAAGGATCGGGGCCAGGCCCGTCACCTCGATGATTCGTCGGACCGCGAGCTCGGCGCCTTCGCCCAGCAGGACGGCGAAGCCCCGCGCCTGCGCGCGCGCCTGCTCGCGCGCCCCCAGCAGCACCCCGAGCACCGTCGAGTCGACGAAGGTCGCCCGGGTGAGGTCGGCGACGACGCCCGGGTGCTCGGCGAGCGCTGCTTCGAACGCGCAGCGCAGCTCAGGCGCGCTGGCGATGTCGTGCTCGCCGCGGAGCTCGAGGACGAGCAGGCCGCTCTCCTCCCGGCGGGTGATCTCGGGTCCGACGTGCATGGCCGCTCAGGCCTCCGGCGCGAGCGCGGAGAGCGCCTGCTCGCGGGTCTCGACGATGGTGAAGATCTGGTCGAGGCCCGTGATCTCGAACGTCTTGGCCGTGCTCGGCTCGACGTTGACGATGACCATCTGGCCCTCCAGCGGGCGCAGCCGCTTGACCGCGCCGATCAGGACGCCGAGCGCGGTCGAGTCCAGGAAACGCGTTTCGGTCAGATCGATGACGAGCTCCCGGCCGCCCGCTTCGATCGCGCCGGCGATCGCGCGCTTGAGCTCGGGCGCGGTGAAGATGTCGACCTCACCGGCGACGGCGACGACATGGGCTCCGGAGGCGGGTCGATCCTCGGTGAGCGAGAAGTCGAACGTCATGCGGGAAGACTCACCTCCTGGGTGCGAGGGGTTCGGAGAATCGAACCATCTTGACGGATGCGCGCCGTCGGCGGGCTCATTCTGCTCCGACCGTCAGCAAGAGGTACTCGTCGCCACCGGCCGCGGGCCGGACGCGGACGGAGTCGGTCAGCCGGTCGATGACCGAGCCGACCTCGGGAAGGGCCGCGCCCTCGAGCACGCGCTCGGCGCCCCCGGCGCGGAGCGGGCCGACGCGCAGCTCCAGGCGGCCCCGGTCCGAGCGCACGCTCACCGGGAGCCGGTGGTCCACGGCGAAGGCGGGAGCGCGGGCGGCGATGGAGTCGGCCACCAGGACGGCGTCGTTGAGCCGGTCGAGCGGGAGCTCGGCGCGGGCGGCGTACATCCCGACGACGCGAGCCAGCACCGGGCCGACGAACGGTCCGACGGCCACCGTGAGGCGGGTGCGATCGGCCCACGTCGAGCCGTCGGGATCTTCGTCGACGACGCGCATCAACGGGCGAAGCTCATCCGGACCTCGGTCCCGCCGTCGTCCCGGTTGGTGAACTCGAGCGTGTCGGCCACACTCGCGATGAGCGGCAGCCCGACGCCGAACCCCGGGGAGTCGGCGCGCGGCATCATCCCGCTGCCGTGGTCGCGCACGACGATGTCGAGGCGGCCCGCCACGGCGGAGACCTCGAGGTCGAGCAGCCCTGGCGCGCCCTCGGGATAGGCGTGCACCACGGCGTTCGCGCAGGCCTCGCTCACCGCGAGGCGTACGTCGGCGAGGAGGTCCGGCCCCAGGTCGAGGGCATCGGCGATGCCGCCGAGGACGTGCCGCACGACCGCGACGTTCTCGGGGGAGGCGGACAACGAGAGTTCGAGGTCGGGCAGGCGGGGCGGGGCGGGCTCGGGCACGGCCCTCGACGGAATGCCCGGGCGGCAGGGATTGCAAACGGTTTGACGTTCGCCGAGCACGCGCGGGACGTGACCATGTTTGACCACCCTGGATGCACCGTGAACTCGGCGCAACACGGCTGGTGTCCATGTTTGACCGCCTTGTTTGGGCTGGGTCGGGCGTCAGATTGACCTTCATGAGCACCAGCGAGAGCCGCATCCCGATCGTCCACGGCGAGATCTCCCTCCTCGAGGCGTATCACCGCGACGGTGACCTCCGGGCCCGTGCGGTCCTGATCGAGAACATGATGCCCCTGGTGCGGCACATCGCCCGCCGGTACGCGAACCGCGGCGAGCCGCTCGACGACCTCGTGCAGGTCGGCTCCGTGGGTCTCATCAAGGCCGTCGACCGCTTCGACCTCGAGCGAGGCGTCAAGCTCTCCACGTTCGCCGCGCCGAACATCGCCGGTGAGATCAAGCGCCACTTCCGCGACCGTGGCTGGAGCATCCGCGTCCCGCGAGACATCCAGGAGCTCAACGCGAAGCTCACGCAGGCCACCGACCGGCTGACCACCAAGCTCTCCCGGTCGCCCACGATCGCCGAGCTGGCGGTCGCCGTGAAGGCCACCGAGGAGCAGGTGCTCGACGCGCTTCAGGGCGCTCAGTCCTACTCGACGGTCTCCTTCGAGGAGCCGATCGGCGAGAACCGGACCGCGCTGGAGCTGCTCGGCGAGGAGGATCCGGAGTTCATGACCGCCGAGCGCCGCGTGCTGCTCGAGGACGGCATGCACGCCCTGGCCGACCGCGAGCAGGAGATCGTTCGCCTGCGGTTCTTCGCGGGGCTGACCCAGCGCGAGATCGCCGAGCAGGTCGGGATCTCCCAGATGCACGTCTCGCGCCTGATCCGCCGCTCGCTGGAGGAGATGCGCGACCGGATGGACGAGCGCGACGCCGCGCCCGCTCCGACACGTCGCCTGCGCGCCGCCTAGCCACCGTTGCCGCGGCTGCGCCGAGCCGATCCCGGCGCCCCTGGGCTCTCCCGGCGCCGCAGCGGCAGGGGCTTCACGGTCCTGGGCGTAGACGGTGAGCGCGTCGAGGATGCCGACGTGCGCGAGCGTGTCAGCGGCCTCGTCATCCCGCCGGCGTGGGAGGACGTCTGGATCTGCCCCGATCCGCGCGGCCACGTCCAGGCCACCGGGACGGACGCCCGCGGGCGACGCCAGTACCTCTATCACCCGGAGTGGCACCTGCAACGGGCGCGCCGCAAGTTCGACGACATGCTGGCCTTCGCCAAGATCCTGCCGGTCCTGCGCGAGCGGGTCGCCGAGGACATCGACCGGCCACGCCTCTCCTCCCAGCAGGTGCTCGCGGTCACCGTGCGGCTCCTGGACCGCGGCTTCTTCCGCATCGGATCGGAGGGGTACGCGGCCGAGAACAACACCTACGGCCTCGCCACGCTCCACAAGGAGCACGTGAGCGTGAGTGGCGACGCGCTCGTCTTCGACTTCCCCGCCAAGCACGGCCTGCGGCGGGAGCAGCGGGTGATCGACCCGGAGTCGGCGGACATCGTCAAGACGCTGCGCCGGCGACGGGGCGGCGGAGAGGAGCTCCTGGCCTTCAAGGAGGGGGTGGCGTGGCAGGACGTGCGCTCTGAGCACATCAACGCCTACCTGAAGGACCGCACCGGCCTCGACGTCTCGGCCAAGGACTTCCGGACGTGGAACGCGACGGTCCTCGCGGCGATCTCGCTTGCGGTCACCGGGGCCGCGCGGGAGTCGAAGACGGCGCACAAGCGCGTCGAGGCTCGAGCGGCCAAGGAGGTCGCGCAGTACCTCGGCAACACGCCGGCGGTCGCCCGCTCCTCCTACATCGACCCGCGGGTCTTCGACCGCTTTCGCTCGGGCCTGACCGTCGCGGCGGCGCTCGAACGGGGCATCGAGGAGTCCGGGGAGGGCTCCGACCCGCTCGCCGGACCCCATCCGGCCGGGGTGGAGGCTGCCGTCGTCGATCTCATCGACGACCGCGCGGGCGCACCGCCACTCGGCGCCGAGCTGATCACCGACTAGCTCGCCACGGGCGCGGGTAAGCGCACGCCCATGACCGACGGCCCTGACACCCCGCAGACCCCGGCTCGCGAGGAGCCCGACAACGACGATTTCGGCACCAACCAGGAGACGGGCGAGGGCGGGTACCCCGAGGAGGGCCCGGCCGGCACGGACGCCGACGGGGAGCCGCAGGAGGGCCGGTCGGAGCAGCCCCAGCGCGAGAAGGGCTGACCACCCCGACCTGCAGAAGCGTCGTCCCCTGGGGCCGCGCTGCACTCAGCGACGCACGACACGGAGCCTGGCCGCCCCCCGGCGGTGGCCGCGGAGGGTCACCCGGGCGGTCCGTGCGCCGGGCCGTCCGACCAGACGGAGGCGGAGCCGCGCGCGTCCGTCGGCCCCGGTTTGGACCGTCCGGTCACCGATGCGGACGCGGGCGCCCCGCACCCGCATGTCACCGGTCCGCACGAGCACCCGGACCGTCGTGCGGCGGCCGCGGATCACGCGGGTCGGCCGGAGCGTCAGGCGCAGCGACGGTGTCGCGGGCCGGGCCGCCGCGGGTGCGGCAGGCGCCCCGTAGCGCTCGATGCCGGAGCGCAGCGCCGCGTAGGCGGCCTTCGGGCGGTAGTCGTCGAACAGGAGCCCGACCGCGTCGAACAGGTCGGTGCCGGTGGAGCGGTTATCGCGCAGGTTGAAGTAGCGGTAGTC
>JACDAP010000359.1 GCA_013695395.1 Solirubrobacterales bacterium | reverse complement strand
GAAGAGCTCGGAGCGGCGCCGGTCCGGGACGGACTTGCCGTGGACGAGGATGTCGCCGTGGTCGGGGAACATCAGGCCGATGAGGTGCTTGATGAGCACGCTCTTGCCGGTGCCCGACGGGCCGAGGACCACGGTGATCATCCCGTCGGGGATGCCGACGTTCAGGCCGTTCAGGACGCGGTTGCTGCCGAACGCCTTGTGCACGTCGATGCACTCGACCGACCAGAAGTCACCCGGGGCTCGCTCGCGGACCTCCATCGCGCCCGAGTGGTGGGAGTAATCGGCGGCCTGGTCGAGCAGAGCGCGCTGGTCCTCGTTGAAGCTGCCCGAGGCTGACTCCTCCAGCTCGAGGTCCGGGTCGATGACTGCGGTCTCCGCCTGCTCGCCGTCGCGGTGGCGGGCGGCCAGGCGCGGGAGGATCGGGACGACCCGCAGGAACTTCCGCACGGGGCCGGTGGCGCCGACCCGGCCGCGGGCGATGGCCATCGGCAGCTGGAAGCCCTCGGCCCACAGCTGATCGAGGTCGTAGCTCGCGATCTCCAGGCGCACCTCGGCCTCACCGCCGCCGTCGAGGATCTCGATCGGCGCGCGGTCGAGTTGCAGGGTGATCCGGAGCTCCGGCCGCTCGGCCAGGACGATCTCGACGCTCGTGTCGGCCAGTGAGAAGCGTCGGGAGAGCTCCTCGTCGTCGGCGGCGGTCTCCATCGTCTCCGCGAAGCGCTCGAGGCGACGGGCGGACTCCGCGTGGGCGAGCGAGTCCTCCGGGGTGTCGGAGACCCATGCGCCCTCCCTGCGCTGCTCGTCACGGAGCGCTCGTGCCGCCTGCATGCCGACCTCGTCGGTCAGCTGCGAGTCTCCAGGGGCCGGGCGCCAGCCCTCCCCGTGCCGGTTCTGCTCGGCCGCGAGGCGATCGAGCACCGCGCGGACGTAGCCGCAGACGATCTCGTCAGCCGAGGTGAGCAGCGCCGCCGCCTCATCCTTCGCGCGATCGGCGATCTCGAGCTCGAGCACCGCGCGCACGAGCGAGAGCCCGTGACGGTAGGCGACGAGGATGGCGTCGAAGGGCACTCCGCGCACCCGCAGGAACTCGGCGTGCTCGAGCGCCTCGGTCGGAACCGTCGAGGCCTGGGCCGGGATGCCGGCGCGGAGCATCAAGAACAGCTCGCGGTAGTTGGCCTCGAAGCAGCGCCCGGTGGATTCCAGCGACTCCCGGTCCCCGCCGGCGCCGAGCCGCGGCTCCTCCGCGTGGAGGTGGTTCGCCGCCGCCTCGCCCATCGGGCGGAGAGTGTCCGTCAGGAGGGTGGCGACATCGCGGAGGAGCTCGCTCTCGGCCGCCGGGGGCGTGGGGTCGCTCCACGCCACGGCAGCGCTCGTTGACGTAGACGCCTCCGGCATGCCGCGACACTCTCAGGGGGTAAAGGTCTCCCCTATGGTGGGTATAGCCAATCTGCTAGACGGATGTTGGAGGAGTCCCACCCCCACTTCTGCGCTGACCCCCGACGCGGTGTCAGCGGATGCGCCGGACCGCGACCACGCGGCCCGCGGTGCCGACGAGCGCGGCGGTGACCAGGGCCGCGGCGCCCTTCAGCTTCCGGGCCAGGCGATCGAACCGCATGATGCTCCAGCCCTCCTCCTTGGCGACCTTCAAGAGCGCCGCGTCCGGGTTCACGGCGACCGGGTTGCCGACCGCGCGGAGCATCGGGAGGTCGGACTCGGAGTCCGAGTAGGCGTAGGAGGTGGTGAGGTCGAAGCCCTCCTCCGCGGCCAGGCGCCGGATCTCCGTCGCCTTGCCCTCGCGGTAGGTGAAGACCCCGCCCGGGCGGCCGGTGTAGACGCCGTCGACGATCTCCGAGCGGGCCCCGATCGCGCCGTCGAAGCCGAGGACGTGGGCCATCATCGCGGCCATCTCGTGGGAGGCCGCGGTGACGATGTAGACCGGGCGACCGGCGTCCTGGTGGGCGTAGGCGGTCTCGAGCATCTGCTCGTAGACCTGCGGGAGCACGCCGGCCAGCACGCGCGGGTACATGCGCTCGAAGTCCTTCACGCGACGGCCGCGGAGCATCTCCGCGACCTCGGCCTTCACCTGGTCGGTGGCGGCGTCGGTCGAGCCCTGCAGGCGGAACTTCACGTTCTGCCAGCCGTAGCGGGCCATCTGGCGCCGGGTCAGCAGCCCGGCACTCCGCGCCGCCCGCGCCCAGTGCAACCCGGAGGACCCCGCCATCAGGGTCTTGTCCAGGTCGAAGAAGGCGGCGGCGCGGAGTTCTGTCATGAGAGGGACCCGGCCGGTGCGGCCCAGATCGAGGTGAAGGACATGACTCTTGCGAGCCGGTCGAAGTGGGCGTCGTAGTGGAGGACCGCGCAGCCCTGCTCGGCGGCGCAGGCGGCAATGAGGATGTCCTGGAGCGGCACGCGGTGGTGCCCGTCCGAGCCGGTCGCGGCGAGCTCGAGCATTGCGTGGCGCGCGGCGCTGAACGTGCCGCGAGTGATCGGGAGCTCACGAAAGACGGAGAGCCGCTCGTCGAGTCGGGAGACCTCCGACCGCGTTCGCGCGCTGTAGAGCAGCTCGAGCTGCACGGGGGCGCAGATCACCACACGGTCCGCGTCCAGCGCTCCCGTCCAGGCCTCGAGAAACGAGCCAACCCGCATCCAGGCCGAGGTATCGACCAGCAGGGCCCCTGCCTCTCCCCAGTTCACGGCTCGCGGTCGTACATCACGGACTCGTGGTTGCGCAGGAGCTCGAGGTCAATCCCGATCCCGTGGGTGAACTGCTCGGTCAGTGCGCGATGAATGGCCGCTTTGTCCTCCCCGTCGACCTTCGCCTGGTAGTCCGACAGCGCCTCGCGCACCATCTCGGCCTGGGAGCGCTTCGTGCGGAGCGCCTGCTCCCGCAGCCATTCGGCCTGGCTGCGCTCGATCGGGAAGTTCCGCGCGATGGTCGCCATGTGTTGCACGGTAGCGCAACACATGGCGTGTCCGGCTCAGCCGTGGACCTTCAGGATCACCGCGTCGCCCTGACCGCCGCCGGAGCAGATCGCGGCGCAGCCGTAGCCGCCCCCGCGGCGCTTGAGCTGCTGTACGAGCGCGCCGAGGATGCGGGCGCCGGAGGCGCCGATCGGGTGGCCGAGGGCGACCGCGCCGCCGTTGACGTTCACGCGGTCCTCGTCGATGCCGAGCATCCGCAGCGACTGGAGGGTGACCGAGGCGAACGCCTCGTTGATCTCCCAGAGGTCGATGTCCGAGGGCTGCAGGCCCGCCTTCTCGAGCGCCTTCATCGCGGAGAGCGCCGGGGTGGTCTGGAGAATCGCGACGTCGCCGGCGGTCTGGGCGTGGGCGACGATCTCGGCGAGCACGGTCTTCCCGTTCGCCTGCGCCCACTCGTCGGAGGCGAGCACGAGCGCGCCGCCGCCGTCGTTGACGCCTGGGGAGTTGCCGGCCGTGTGAGAGCCCTCCTTGCCGGTCAGGCCCGGGAGCTTCGCGAGCGCCTCGAGGGATGAGCCGCGACGTGGGCCCTCGTCGACCTCGACGACGGTGTCGCCCTTGCGGCCCTTGACGGTCACCGGCGCGATCTCGTCGCTCATCGTGCCGTCGTCGATCGCGGCGAGCGCCCGCTCGTGGGAGCGCAGCGCCCACTTGTCGAGGTCCGCGCGGGTCATCTCCGCGGATTCGGTCCACTCGGTCGCCTCGGCGAACATCTGCTTGCCGGTGAACGCGTTCGTCAGGCCGTCGTGGACCATCGCGTCGAGCGTCTTCGCGTCGCCCATCCGGTAGCCGAAGCGGGCGCTCGGGAGCAGGTAGGGCGCGCCCGACATCGACTCCATGCCGCCGCCGACGCCGACCTCGACGTCCCCGCCGCGGATCGCCTGGTCGAGGATCACGACGGCGCGCAGGCCGGAGGCGCAGACCTTGTTGATCGTCTCCGAGGTGACCTCCTTGGGGATGCCCGCGTTCAGCTGGGCCTGCCGCGAGGGGATCTGGCCCTGGCCGGCCTGCAGGACCTGGCCCATGACGACGTGGTCGACCTGCTCGGGGGCGACGTCCGCGCGCTCGAGGGCTGCGGCGATGGCGATGCCGCCGAGCTCGGTGGCCTTCAGGGTGGAGAGGCCGCCGCCGAGCTTGCCGATGGGCGTGCGGGCGGTGCCGAGGATGACGGTCTTGGGCATCCTCGGAGCGTAGTCGGAGGTTAGGTTGAGACGCATGGACGTCACCGCCACGACAGCTGCTCCCTTAGAGACCGCAGCGGACACGGTGGCCCTCGGGGTCTTCGAGGGCAAGCGGATCCCGCACGACCTTGACGGCGCGCCGCTGCAGGCGCTGCTCGACGCGGGCGAGGCGCGCACGCGCTTCGAGCACCTCGCCCACACGCACGCCGAGGGCAAGCGCTGGATCCTCGTCGGGCTCGGCGCCCGGGACGACTTCACGCCCGAGCGGGCCCGCATCGCCGCAGCTCGCGCCCACGAGCGCGCGAGGGAGCTCGCGACGACGACGCTCTGCTGGGAGCTCCCCCACCGGCTCGAGGACGTCGAGGTCGCCGCGTTCGTCGAGGGCACGCTGCTGGCCGCGCGGCGCTTCGACCGCTACCGGGACCGCTCGGATGGCCGAGAGCGGATGAGCGCCCACCCTTCGGGCGCTCATCCGCGCTCAGCCGGGACGGAGGGCGAGACCGGGACGGAGGGCGAGACCGGGACGGAGGGCGAGACCGGGACGGCCACGGGGGAGGAGGCCGCCGAGCTCCGGGAGGTCGAGGCGCTGATCGTCTCCGACCACGCCGACCGGAGCGCCGCCGTCGCCCGCGCCGCCCTCGTCGCCGCCGCGCAGAACCGGGCGCGGGACCTGCAGGACCGGGCACCGAACGACCTCACGCCCACCGCGCTGGCCGAGCGTGCCCGGGAGCTCACCGCGCTCGGCGTCGAGGTGGAGGTCGAGGGGCGCGCGAAGATCCTCGCCCGGCGCATGGGTGCCTTCGGCGCGGTCTTCCAGGGCTCCGCCGAGGAGCCGGCCCTCATCACGCTGCGCTGGCGCGGACCCGACGCGACCGGCCCCGTCCTCGGCTTCGTGGGCAAGGGCGTCACCCACGACACCGGCGGCTACGCGCTCAAGACCAAGGCCTCGATCGCCGGGATGAAGTTCGACATGTCCGGAGCGGCCGCGGTCCTGGAGGCGGTCGCCGCGGTTGCGGAGCTCCGGCTGCCCGTCGAGCTGATCGCCGTGATCGGCGCCACCGACAACTCGATCGACGCCTACGCGGTCCACCCGGGGGACGTGGTGCACGCCGCGAACGGGCTCAGCATCGAGGTCAACAACCCCGACGCGGAGGGACGCCTGGTGCTCGCCGACTGCCTGCTCCACGCGCGCGAGCAGGGCGCCGAACGGCTCGTCGACCTCGCGACGCTCACCGGCGGGGCGATCACCGCCCTCGGCACCGTCCACTGCGCGCTCTTCAGCAACGACGAGCCGTGGGCCGCGGCGCTCGCCGCGGCCTCGGCCGCCAGTGGCGAGCTCCTCTGGCGGATGCCGCTGCATCCCGACTACGCATCCCAGGTGAAGGGCACGTACGCCGACCTCGACAACTCGCCGGGCGGCGGGCAGGCGCAGCCGGTGCTGGCCGCCGAGTTCCTCCACCGCTTCGCCGGCGAGACACCGTGGGCACACGTCGACCTGACCGCTTCGGCCAACCTCGGCAAGGCCTACGCGAAGGACGGCGGCGCAGGCTGGGGCGTGCGGCTGCTGGTCGCGCTCGCCGCTGCGCACGGCTCGGCCTGAGCGACTCCCGGGCGGGTCCGTTATTCGTCATCCAGAATCACACGAGGTCCACTGATGCGGCGCGGCTTCGTGATCTGGTTCGTGCTGCTGGCCGCCTACTCCTCGACGCTCGGCGTCCGGGCGAGCCCCGCGGACCGTTACACGGTCGCCGAGACGCACCGGCTGCTCACCGCGAAGTCACTGGCAGAGGACCGCAGCCTCGAGCTCAGCGACGAGTACGCCGCGCGCGACTGGGCCGACTTCTCGGACCGACCGCTTGTCCCCACCGTTCCGCGCCGGGAGGGTCGCCTGGTCGAACCCCAGGGCCTCGGCTTCGCGCTGCTGAGCGCACCCGCATACGCGCTCGGCGGGGCCCGCGGGGTCGAGGTGCTCTGCGCGGCGCTGCTCGCGCTCGC
>JACDAP010000017.1 GCA_013695395.1 Solirubrobacterales bacterium | reverse complement strand
CCCGGTCACTTCCAGCGTTAGGCATCACATAATTAGGAGCAGACATGAAATTTCAAGATATACCGCTGAAAATTGTCAAACGCCTATCACATCATATTTATAAGCTAGCGGGTAAAGATTCGATCTCTAGTGCAAAGATTCTCGGGAGGAACGACCTCAAAGAACTAGGAAGTGAATACGGCGGCTGGGTAATTCCAAGCAGTCTGTTTAGGTCAGATTCAGTATGCTACTGTGTTGGCTGTGGAGAAGATATATCTTTTGACTTAGGTCTAATTGATGCCTTCGGTTGTGATGTTTATGGGTTTGATCCAACCCCTCGAGCCATTGCTTATGTAAAGAAAGTAGCCGGACCAAATCCAAAGTACCATTTTCATGATATTGGTTTATGGGATAAGGAGGATACTTTGAAATTTTTTGTCCCAAAAAACCCTAATCATGTTTCACATTCTTTAGTGAACTTACAAAAGACGGAGGAGTACCTATCAGTTAATGTCAATAGACTTTCTAATGTAATGAGTAGCCTTGGTCATCAAAATCTTGATCTTCTTAAAATTGATATTGAAGGAGCGGAGTACAAAGTTATTGAGTCCATTATCGAAGACGGTATAGATGTAAAGGTGATTTGTGTAGAGTATGATGAGTGCTTTAATCCACTTAATGCAAAATACAAAGAAAGAATTCGAGATTCAGTCAACAGTCTAATTGAAAATGGTTACTCATTAGTTTGTGCGCAGGGTAACGGAAACTACACCTTGGTAAGAAATGCCTAACAAGGCGCTGCGCCGGACGGCAATTCCGCTGCGCTCCATTGCCGCCGGTGAGCTTTTACGTTCTGCGGTGGAAGCGCGGCAGTTGGAGCCGCTTCCCCTGATAGTGCACCGTATTGTCCTTCGCCACCACCCGCTCTTCTTGCACACACAGAATATCCGCGAGATGCGTGCCGATCCACGGCACAAACGTGGTGCCCGCCAGGTCGCGGTTGGCCGCCGCCATCTCCGTGATCCCGGCCAGGGCCAACTCTTTGGGCATCCGATCTTGGAGGGTGCGGAAGACCCGCTCCGACCGGCCCCGCGCTTACGGGGAATACGCGGGAATGAGCGTGAACCCCAATTGCTGTAAGGCCCGATGCACCTGCGTCGGCCGGCGCTTGTCCACCTTGCCCCCAGCTTCCGCCGTATGCCAGTAGTGCGAGCCCCGGTCGGTCTACAGCGAACTGAACAGCCCCTTGGTCGCAATGCCCGCTTGCAGCCCCCGGAAGCTACTCACCGTCCCTTCTTCCTCGACGAAGAAGGCCGAATAGAGCTCGCTGGTCGTATCATCCATCGTCACAATCAAATCCCACTGACAACCGGGCACACATTCATGCGTGGAGCCGTCTTGATGGAGCATCATCCCGGGCAGCGGTTTGCGCGGCCGTTTCTTGCGATGCGCCCCACGCCGGGGCGTCCGGATCACCTGCCCAGCCGCCTGCAGGGTCCACTTCGTCCACGTGTAGGACCGCGTCCCACCATGCTCCTGTTGCCAACGGTCGTGAAAATGCTTGACCGTCCACCCGTGTAGCGGGTCTCATGCAGGGTCACCATGCGCAGGGCTTCATCCACTGGCACCACCCGGGCGGAGGCCCGGCCAATCGCCGATCCTCCAACCCCTCCGGCCCCTCCGTGTCCTACTGCTCACTCCAGCGGCGAAACGTCCGTTCCGTGCTCCCTAACAGCTCCGCCGCTTCTCCCATCGTCAGCTCCCGTCGTTGTCGGCGCTCATACAGTTACTGCAAACCGCATCCGTCTCACCTCCTGTCGCACTCTTGCCCATGTCATAGTGGCCCTCCTTGAGGGCCCACCCTAAACCGGACAGATCATGTGCTATCTACAGCATCCGTCGGAAAATTCATGGCAACTCACTCTTGATCCGCCCGACTTGCGGAAAAGGCGCATAGCTCAATGATTGCAAATTTACCATATCTGATAAATGAACTATTAAGGCAAAAATATGAATGCCGAAAACCGGCCAATTCTTTCTGCCTGCAAAAATCTTCCAATCTGAGCAATTTTGAACATCCGACGATGAACCCCAGGAGTATACTCCTCACATGCCTGCACGTTTTGGGCATTATTCTGGAGAGTCGCATGGGTTCTCAGCAGACGTACCTGACCTCGTCGGAGGTGGGAGACCGCTCGGTACGGCATCATGGATCGTGACCACGAAGGGGACGAAAGGCGGCAACTGGTGCGAGATCTTGGAATGACCCGGTGGTGCCTCCGAAAAGAAACCGATGAGAGCCCTGGAACTTCACCGTTATCTGTACAAGACACGCAATGAAGTCGAGCGGCTGCTCCCGGGCCTTAAGGGATTCCGCCGGATTTTCACGCGCTGCGACAAGCTTGAAGTCGTGTTTGCTTTCTTTATCCACTTTGCATTGATGGCAGATGCGCTCATGAGTGTTAACACGCCTTGGACCAGGACGCAGTCAAAGGATCGGAAGACAAATGCAAAGAGTATCGATCATTCAGAGACAGATCCCGCATTACCGTGACGCATTCTTCGCGAAGCTCAATGGGCAGGCCAAAGAGGCGGGTCTCGACATTACGGTATACACTGGGTCAGCGCCGGCGGGGAAAGTTTCCAGGGCATTTCACTACAAGGTCCTTCCGGTGAAATGGTTTACAAGTAGCACGAACGGCCCATGCTGGCTCGCAGGACTTACGCGCGCCAGCAAAGGATCGGACATCATCATTGCACAACAGGACCTACAGTGTTTGAACGTCCCATACTTATGGGCAAAGCGTAAAACGCTCTGTCGCCATTGGATCTGGTGGGGGCACGGGTACAACTTTAAAGCGAAGGCTCGGCGAAGCTGGTCAATACCCCTCAAAGAAGCCGTGAAGCACTTCATGACTAAACGGGGGGATGGCCTCATTACCTATACGACGAGTGGCAAGGAATACTGGCGTCGTCGGGGTATGGCGGCAGACCGTGTCATGCCGTATTTCAACACGCTCGATGTGGAAGGCTTACGTGAGGCCGGCGCCCAAGTGACGAAAAAAACACTGGTACAAGTCCGGCACCAATTGGGTTTGGAGGGAAAGCGAGTCCTCCTGTTCTCGGGGAGTTTGTATCCGGAGAAAGAAGTTGATTTCTTGCTCAAGGCCGTGGCGTTGCTGCAAAGCCGTCATCCGAATGTTGCATTGCTTATTCTCGGTGATGGGTCAGAGCGAACCAGGTTAGAGGAACTACGGGACTCACTGAACCTTCAGCACGTCCATTTTCTTGGCGAGCACCACGATCCTGTTCAGGCGAGTGTATATTTTCAACTGGCAGATCTTTTCGTCCTTCCGGGTGCAGTTGGCTTGGCCATTGTGCACGGATTTGCCTACGGTTTGCCAATGGTGACCACCGATCACGGGTTCCATGGTCCTGAAGTCGAATATCTCTCAAAGGAAAATGGGATCAAGACCGCTCACGACATACAAACATATGCCAATGAGATTGGCGGAATCCTTGCGGTTCCCAACCGTATTGACGCGTTGCAGGCCGGAGCTAGGCACCAGGGAGATCAACTCACTCTTGCCGGTTCAGTCCAGCGATTAGTACAGGCTGTATTACTTTTCTCGAGCAGGGATAATAGCAACGGTGGTCACGGAGAACCCACAGGGGTAAGCGGTTCTCAAATTCATTAGGAGTGTGCCCATGAACATTTCCCGACGACAACTCATAAGACTCGGAATAGCCTGCGCCGGTGCAAGTCTCTTTCCAAAATTTATCATTCCCAGCCAGGCTCATACCACCAGAGAGAGCAGGGCTATCTTTGACGAAAGCCTGAGTTGGATCACGGAAGGATCCGCAGAGAATCTGTGTCAACGGATCAAGCGAGCAGGTTTCAATGTTTTTATGCCGAATGTCTGGCACGGAAGAGGGACAAGCTGGCCCTCCAATCTTGCACCATGGGACAGGCACAGATTGGGAAAGATGGCAAAACAGACTCCTGGCTTTGACCCGCTAACCACTCTCATTACAACAGCTCAACGGTACGAAATTGAAGTCCATCCTTGGTTTAACGTAGTCTCACGACAGAGGGAATTTTTCCAGGAGTTTTACGATAATGGTACACCTGAGGAAAGTTTTGACGTGCACCGTCCCAAGTTTCGAGACTTTATTGTCAATCTGATTATGGAATGTGTCTCCCGGTATCCAGTTCACGGGGTCAACTTGGATTATATACGTGCTGGCTCAATATCCCAGAGTGAACATTCCGCGAGCGATTATCGCAAGATGACGGGAAGGAATCTCCAAATTGACAGACGGAGTTACGGAGTCTCAGATAGCGCTCGGCAAGCGATAGCTCAATGGCAAGAACAAGCAGTTGGCGACATCGTGCAACGTGTTTCCACTCAGGTGCGGAAACTAAACAAGAATCTCGTGATAAGCGTATGCGCTCATCCTGGTCATTCAAACCTTTACATCCAGGGGCAGGACAGTCTGAAATGGGCGGATGAGGGCTTGATAGACGTCATTTACGCCATGCACTACGAAGAGAAGCCGGACTGGGAAGGGATTCGCAAACTTCAATTACAGATGAAGCGCCCCGGTGCATTGGTCGTACTGTGCGGCAATTACGAAAAATTTGGACCGAGCAAAACCACGACTTCCAGAGACGGCCAGAAGGTCGCGCAGCTTCTCCAGCAATCACGCGCCATAGGGCGAAGTAATGGAGTGGGACTGTACTTGTATAGCATGCTGAGCGATGACCAGGTGATGGCTCTCAGACAAACTGTGTTCAAGGTTCCGGCGAAACCACACTGGATTCGCGGTGGGGCTGACGTCCTCCTAAAGAAGTAGACCAGTCTCCCTGGCCGGAAAAGAAGAAGATCGGAAAGGATTCTTTCAGAAGTATGGTCGCTTTCCGTGTGCAGCCGAAGTCCCTATCCTCCGCGAGCGGGATCGCCTGGATCTCGATTTCTAGCATGAGTTGGAAATTGGAATTGGCCGAGCCGCCGTTAGTGAGCAGCAGTTTCGCAGAGGGGATGCATTGGCACGGGCTGGATCGGACGGGTGAAGCCGTATTTCACACACGGACGTGTTTTGAGGTGTTTAACCTTCTTTTAAAGGTGCTAAAGCAGGGAAGCGCTTATCACATTCCCTATCCAAACCACACTTTTGTTTTCGTGTATTCGCACGGGGTACGGAGGTTCTACAAAAGCCCTATCCCTCTGGATCATCCTGAGAAGGTGAAATAGGATTTGAGGTGTATCATAGCGATGCGCTTACGCGTTGTATCTTGCAATGTTGTATCTGGATAACCAGACTGAGTACTGAGGTTGTGGCCGATCGGTAATTCGCGGATTGAAAAGCTACCCAAGGGTGATGACGGTGTTTGGAACATGCCGCAAGTGGGGCCGGATCTGTGTTGACAGACCCCCCGAATCAGCATGTTGAGCGTCCAACAGATCGAATCGTTGCGAACCGGAGTATTCACAACTGAAGCCAAGTCCCGGTGGTATGAGCTATAAAAAAAGTGCCCCAAGTATCAACAGTTTTTATGGTGAAATAAGCTCATGCGGTACCTAGCAGTCCTCTTGTTTCTCGCCCTGCTCGTGAAGGATACCGTTCCGCTTGGCGACAATTTAATTCTGCGAGGGATCTTTGAGGGTCTTGCGCTGTTTACCGGTGCCGCCTGGTTGTTGATGCATGGAACAGCGGAGATGTTCAAGCGTTACCTCCTGCTGATCGCTTATCTGGTGGTTCTCCTGTTGACCCTATTCGTGTCGTATGAGCCGTTGTGGGTCGGGTTGCAGGTCATCTCCCTTGCCGGAGTCGTGCTCTTCTTTATCGCTTTCGTTGAAAGTACGCGCGGGGCCCCGCATACACATGACAAGATCTTTCAGTGGACAGCGTATGCGCTTCTTATCGTCTGCATTGGAAGCCTTGCTTTGTATCGATTCTATCCAACCCTGGCGATTGACCTGGAAGAGGCAGAATTTTCCCCGAACGGCCTTCCCCGTTTTAAGGGTCTCTTTGGAAAACCCGGGATGATGGCCACCGCTTCCGGGATTCTCCTGGGATTCTGTTTTTTTGCCAAACAGAGCATCCTCCTCCGGGTCCTGGGGATCTTGTCCGCACTTTCCTGTCTCTACCTGACACTTTCTCGCAGTTTTTGGGCCGCCGCAATAGGCGCAGCCGCCGTGGCGGCAGTCTTTTATTGGCGGAAGAAACGCGTGTATCTTTTCGCCGGGATCGTCTTGTTGGTGCTCGCTCCGTTACTGACCATGGTACTGGATATCAAGTTTTCGTCCGACACCTCGGAGCGGATCATGCGACAGGAGTCCTTGGCGAATTTCTCAGGAAGAACGACCGTATGGAGTCTGGCCCTTGAAAAATTCTGGAACAGCCCGCTCTTAGGCTATGGGTATACGCTCGGGCACCATGCCTTTCTTGATTTGCATGGCGGGAAGGTGGCGGAGGACACGCCTGTCAATATCAGCCTCTTCAAAAACAAAAATTTTTCACTACATAACGGCTTCATACAGGCATTGTTGGATTCCGGTGCGCTTGGGGCTATTCTTTATGTCTCGATCATGGCCATGGTGCTCTGGAAACTTTTTGCCCACGATAAAGAACGCCGGTATGGATTCACGATGTACTCCATTCTCTACTTTACAATCAGTAACGTCGGAGAGTCCTCCGTGTTTGCTGCCTCAACGTTCCATTCTGTCTTCTATTGGTATCTTGCGACCATAGCTTTTTCATTGCCGCATCATGCGAGCGAACCGCAGGCTGTTGAGACTGTGTCACGGGAAACAGGCTTCGATTCACTTGTCTCTAGGTCCAAGCCGCTGGTGTGGTTGCCCTCCCCAATGGCCGATCGGAAATCCTGACGAGAATGATGCCTCAGACCTTGCCGACAAACAGTTCCGTTGCAAACGCCTGCGATTCCCACGCGCAGCACGACCGCCAGATGGCTCTAGTGGCCAGGGGAACATTGATGGTCTCTGCCGCGACCTTCTTCGGGTTAGGGTTAAACTATATCTACGCAATCCTTCTCGCGCGGATGCTTGGCACAGGGGAGTTCGGCTTATTCTCGCTGGCACTCGCGGTCTTTAACGTGCTCTCCCTCCTTGCT
This sequence comes from Solirubrobacterales bacterium, assembly GCA_013695395.1. Lineage (GTDB taxonomy): Bacteria > Actinomycetota > Thermoleophilia > Solirubrobacterales > Solirubrobacteraceae > Paraconexibacter. The sequence goes on along the minus strand of JACDAP010000017.1, from coordinate 14,783 downwards.
CTCGGAGGGCTTGACAGCGCCGTCCTCAAATTCGTGACGGCGCATTCCGCTCGGACAGATCCGGCTGGAGCAAGGGCCACGGTCCGAAATGTATTGTGCCACAGCATCGTTCTAGGAACCCTGTTTGGCTCCATGCTGTTTCTTGGGTCATCACCGATCGCAGAACAGTTCTTCCAGAAGCCAGAGTTAAGCGCGCTTCTGATTCTGGCCGCTGTGGGAATTCCGATCTGGACGACCTCATCGGTTCTCGTTTCGACGCTTCAAGCTCTTCAAAAAGTCAGCCAGCGCATAGGGATTAAATATGTCAGTGAACCCTTGGCAAAAATGGTCTTCACTGTGCTCTTGTTCATCGGCGGATTGTCTGCACAACGTGCCTTCGGCGCCTTTATTCTTGCGCTGGCTTTGAGCGTACTACTGGCATTTCTCGCACTGCGAATTTTGCTACCCGCAAGCCCTCATACTCGTGACAGTCCCGTCTCAAATCGCGAGATCATGGTCTTTTCTCTCCCTCTCCTTGGAGGGATGGGGTTCGCCAGCCTTGCAGCGCGGGTTGACATTCTGTTGTTGGGTTATTGGGCAGCGACAAGCGAGGTCGGCATATACAGCGCAGCTTTTCAGACCTCCGCCATCCTCGCGCTCATTCTGGGATCGTTAGAATCTGTCGCCCTCCCCATGTTTTCGGAAGCCATAGCCAGGAATGATACGAGCGGGTTGCAGCGCTTGTATGTGACGGTCATGCGCTGGGCATTGACCGGAGCCTTGCCGATCTTCCTTATTATGATTATCTTCCCAGAGGCTATACTCTCACTGTTCGGGTCGCAGTTCACCGAAGGCGCGCTGTGTCTTATCGTGCTTGCGACCGGTCAAATCGTGAACTCCGCAACCGGAACAATCCATAGTCTCTTGTTGTTTGCAGGACATTCGAAGCTAGTGATGTGGACTACCGTGTCCGCATCGCTCTTTCGAATTGTCCTCGGCGCACTACTGATACCTGAACACGGAATGATTGGCGCGGCGATTGCTGTTGCGTCCGGTTCCATCTTGTTAAGCGTGGTACGGTTTATTCAATGCCTCGTCATCCTGAAAATGCAGCCATATGACCGAGCTGTCTGGAAGCCTCTCTTTTCCATATTCGGCGCTGCAGTGGCGATGGTGGCCATAAACCGGTGGGCACACGTAGATAATCCCATTGCTCTCATGAGCGTTTCACTGATGACGTATCTCATGTTGATCGTGTCCTTGGGACTGGAAAAGAATGACCGGAGCATTCTGCTGGGATGGCGAGAGAAGAGTGTCTAGCTTCCGAAACGATTCATGATTGTAGAGATTGAACACGTATGTCTACGAGACAAATCATCCCTCGCGCGTTCGACATAATCGGGCAGATCAGGTGATGGTGCCGGGGGCCCGACATACGCGCCGCATGTACGTCGGGTTGACGACAAACTTGCGTAGCCGCGCGTCGATGCATGACGAACTACCAAATGGAGGGCGATGATGAGGACCCATGACCCCTCATGCGAATATTTCCTCGGCCGGAAACTCTACGGTGACGATTTCACCCCAGACGAGATCGCAAAGTGGTTTCGCGAGGAGGAGGAAGGTCATGCAACTCTCGGGAGGAGTAAGCGCGAGCGTGAAGGGTATGAGTACAACGCGCTAAATGCGATCCATTCCTTTCGGTATTTAGGTAAGTGGAAGTATCCGGATGTGTTGAGCGTAGGTGGAGCGACCGGAGACGAGCTCCAACCGATTCTCAGACAAGTGGATCGCATTACGATTTTAGAACCATCGAGCACCTATAGGAACCGGATCCTTGAGGGGGTTCCTTTGCGCTATGTCAAGCCTCAGCCGAGTGGGATCATGCCGTTTCATGACAGTGCTTTTGACCTGATCACGTCTTTTGGGTGTCTACACCATGTTCCGAACGTCTCGACGGTTGTAAGGGAAATGGTTCGGGTTTTGAGACCTGGCGGGAAAATGCTCATCCGGGAACCGATCATTTCGATGGGCGATTGGAGAAAACCTCGCGTCGGATTGACCAAATTCGAACGGGGTATTCCTCTCGACATCTTTCGCTCTACCATGTCTGACACAGGGGTACGTATTTTACAGGAAACCCTAGGCGGGTTTCCCTTAACTCCACGCCTACAGTTTCTCCTAAAGGGGCATCACTATAATTCCTATGCGGCGGTGATGTTCGACAAATTTGCGTCAAGATGTTTTGCCTGGAACTATCGTTATCATCCGACGACAATATTTCATAAATTCACTCCCACCTTGGTTTCGTATGTGCTGGAGAAGCCAGGTACGGACGCAGCAAGTGCCCAGACCCGCCCTGGCGAGGCCCATGAAGCGATCACGGAAGGTCATCGGACCCAACGAACGCATGGCCCCAACAATGATAATTAGGACCACCTGAATGCGCAGAATTAATGGCATATTGTTTCCATCAGGCCGAGACGGGGCAACCCCTGGGATAATGACGCCCTTTGCTTCGTGGCGCAAGGATCCGGACTTGCGGTCCTTTGTTCGTGAGATTCGGCATTCCTCTGTGTTCCGTTCGAAGTCGTTTTGGATTCCAAGGACGGTCGCGGCACGCTTCGACCGATGCGACGAGTATTCCATTTTCCGTTTTTGGCGTGGCCTGAATCTCGAATTGTGGAGTCGGAGCTATGGCATCACCAACTTCTAAGATGTTGCAATCCGTGAGGTCCGGATCGGGCAATTCAGGCAAGCTCCAGACCTGCACCGCTCCAGAACACCCGACATTGCTGATCCTTGGTCCGACACCGCCTCCCTATCATGGAGTGAGTGTAGCCATGCAAACCGTGTATCGGTCGGATATCATGAAACGGTTCAACGTGATACTTCTGGATACAGCGGACCGGCGGGATATTAGTCACGTCGAGAATCCGGATATCTATGATGTGGTGTTGTTTGTTCAGCAATTCTTCAAAAACATCTGTCTACTTGTACGACACCGTCCCGGCCTGTTTTATATTCCTATCTGCCAAACACGAGTAGGGTTTATTCGTGATGCCTTCTTCATGATCCCGGCATTTTTAGCTAATTGTCGTGTGGTTGTTCATCTTCATGGTGGTGCGGCCTTCTCCAATTTATTCCTCCAAGGCGGGACTCTGTGGCGGGGACTGATGAACTTTGTATTGCGACGAGTCTCGAGGTTCATTGTCCTGGGGGAAGTTCATCGTCCAATCTTCACCCCGTGGGCACGACCGGAATGTATCTCAGTCGTGCCAAATGGAATCGAGGAATCGTCTCCGGCTGATCCGGATTACTCACCATCCGCTGCACGGGACCGCACCCGCTTTCGAGTGGTGTATTTGTCCACACTGTGTCGCGGGAAAGGGCTATTCCTCCTACTGGAGGCGATGAGTCTGATCGTCAGAGAACATTCTGATACCGAATGCGTCATTGCGGGGCAATGGTGGGGGCGCACAACTAAAGCAGAAGCTGAGGAACTGATATGCAAGCTGGGAATTCAAAACCATGTGTCTTTTGTCGGACCCATGACGGGGCCCGAAAAAAGTGAATTTCTTCGTTCCGGCGATGTATTTGTCTTCCCCAGCATCTACCCTCTAGAGGGCCAACCCCTTGTCATACTCGAAGCGATGCGTGAAGGGCTTCCAGTCGTTGCCTCCGACATCGGGTGCATGGCTGAAACAGTTGAACAAGGCGTGACCGGTTTTATTGTCCCTCAAAACGATCTGCAAGCCGTCTGCGACAAGGTCTTAACCTTGATACGTAACCCAACGCTGCGCGCGTCGATGGGGAAGTGTAGCCAAGCACGATTCGAGCAACATTACACGTCCCATATCTTCGCTAATCGGCTAGAACAAGCGCTCCTGGAGACGGTGACATCGTGAAAGGCACGCCAATGGAAAGTAGGCAAAGACTTTTGCGGACAACCGATTCACGCATAATTATCGTGGACCCCAATAATCGGACCGTCAGTGAAGATGGTGGAACGACTGTTTGTTCTACCATGTGGAGAGGGGTCTGCGAGATGCCCAAAAAGCGGAAACGGCATAGTGCGGAATGTGAAAGAAGGTGGGCCCTGGTAGCCGTGAAGAGCGTGCGAACCTTGCGGCAGATGGCTAAAGCCTTCCAGATCCATCCGACCCGAATCACGATGTGGAAGCAACAGCTGACGAGCCAAGTGGCCGGGTTTTTTAAGCAAGGCCCCGAGTGCGACGGGGGCACTGACGAAGAATTTCGACAGGCGTATGAAAAAATCGGCCGCCTCTATGTGGAATGGGAGTGGCTGAAAAATAACTGGGCCCACTTCACTGAGCAGAATCGCCAACTGATTGACGAGCACGATCTGATGGTCAGTATCCAACAACAATGTGACTGGGTGGGGTTGTCGCGTTCAGCCTACTATTACACGCCTGCCGGGGAAAGCCAGGAGAATTTTCATCTGATGCGGTTAAAGGTTTGTGCCCATTCGTATCGTTTCCGATGGGAGGAACGGAACTGATGTGCGGGATTGCTGGGATTATCAATCCCGAGTGCACCTCCGTTGCCGAACTGCGCCAGCAGCTTCGTCGGATGGGCCTGTGGCAATTTCATCGAGGACCCGATGATTGGGGAGAATGGATTCAAGGGCCTGTCGCATTGGGTCACAATCGGTTGTCCATCCTGGATATTGAGATGGGCCACCAGCCCATGGCTTCTGTTGACGGCACTGTCCAGGTTCTCTTCAACGGCGAAATATATAATTTTAGAGATTTATGGCAGGAACTTGCTAAAAAGGGGCACAGTTTTCGGACGAAACATTCAGATACCGAGGTTATTCTGAATGGCTATAGAGAATGGGGATGTGACGTTTTTGAAAAACTGGAAGGAATGTTTGCGATCGCTATATGGGACCATACGAATCGGTCACTGTTCCTGGCAAGAGATCGAACCGGGATAAAACCGTTATTCTATGCAGTCATAAAAGGAGGCGGATTGATCTTTGGCAGCGAACCCAAGTCGATATTAGCGACTGGCTTAGTGCAGCCCGATTTCGATGTCGATCAGTTGACGAGTTACTTCAGCTTTCGTGCTCCTCGGAATCCCCACAGCATGCTGAAGGGAATTTCCAAGCTGACGGCCGGATGCTTCTTGAGGTATCAAATGACTCGCGGGGTAGAGGCTCCTGTTCAGTATTGGTCAGGTCAACTCACAGAAGCCTTGACACAATCTATAGAGAGCTCAGAAGAGCAAGTTGAGCAAAAACTGGAAGCGTCTGTCTTGTCCCATCTCGTCTCTGATGTTCCCGTGGGGCTCTTTCTGTCGGGTGGGGTTGATTCGAGCTTGATTGCAGCACTTTTGTCAAAACATCACGTTCCTATAGACGCTTTTACCGTGGGAACAGACAGCCCCCTGGACGAAACACCCTATGCGACAAGAGTCGCCAGGCATCTTGGAATAACCTTACACGTGCACAAGGTCACGAGGAAAGATTTTTTTTCTCACTTCGAAAAGTGGGCCTATATGAATGACGATCCTGTTTCCGATCCTTCCGCCTTAGCGCTAATGGTGCTGGCTGAATACGCCCGCGAACATGGAATGAAAGTGATGCTGGCAGGTGAGGGAGCCGATGAGCTTTTCGGTGGATATAGCTCGTACCTGCGATATCTGGCGTTCTGTTTGCTCGCCAAAGTTCCACTGGCGCCTATTGTGGGAGCCGCAGTGGCAAAGCGTTTTAAGGGGCGGAACGGGGACTATTTAAAGACATTGGGGAATTTGCGTTTTCTAGGGACCGGGCACTTGACGGATGCTTGGATACGCAATGAATTGTTCACTCCCGATTTGTGTCGTGATCCGGATTTCTCCTTTCCTGAAGTAACAAATTTTCAACAAGACAGAATAGGCCTTAGTCCTTTACGTACGGCACTGCTATTTGATCAGAAAGTTCGATTGCCGGATGATCTTTTAGCCAGAACAGATAGAGCGACGATGGCTTGCTCCCTCGAGACGCGTGTCCCGTTTCTGGATCGTCAGGTCGTGGAATGGGCTAATACGCTGCCTGATTCGAGTTGTATCAATCTGCCGCGTCGTAGTGGGAAATTGGTGTTGAAACGTATGTTGTCACGCTATATCCCTTCAGAATTAGTGTATCGCTCTAAGCGAGGGTTCGATCTGCCATTGGCAACCTGGCTGACACAAGAATTTCGGGAAGTCATTTTGGACTATTTATCAGATCGCCTGATACCAGGATTGGAGTACGCTTTCATCGCGAGAATTCATCATATTCATTGTGCTGGTGACACGAGATACACGGCTACATTGTGGGCATGGTTGGTCATGGAGCAATGGTATCGGCTGTGGATTCAAAGCAGGGCCGCACCTGCAACACCATTTATTATCAGCAATTCTGTGGTCTATGAATCCTTACGCTCGAGAGTATCTTCGTGAAAGTCGTCGAAGGCACAAAATTTTTGGTGTTAATGGAATCGCCCACGAGTTTGGATGTTTGCTGCAGTCGAATTAAGGTGTTTAGTCTGCATGGCAATGTGAAAATGGCCTGCAGCATTGTTGCAGACAAAAAATATGTGGATTTTCACCGATTAGACTCAAAGCTTAGGAATGTATAGATAATAAGGTTGTATGACGTGGAAGACTATTTGTATCCATTCCTCAAACTCTATAAGAGCCTACCTACCAAGGCCCAGCAATTCGTGGGAATGCTGTATACGCTTCTGCCAGCCAGGAGAAAATATGGTGATTTTTATCAGGAGTATTCCAGCAGAATTCGTGCTTATCAACATGGTGATTTTGATGCAAGGGCTCTACTGGAGAGCACAAAAAAATATGCTGCAGAGAATATTCCATTTTACAAGAATAAAGATGCCAGCCAAGAATTATCTCAATTTGGCATTATTGACAAAGATATAATAAGTAGCCAAAAAGAGTTGTTTGTGAATTCGAAGCTTTCAAATTTTTTTCTGCAATCGAATACCGGCGGAACTAGCGGAAATCCATTTGCATTTTATCTGCATAGAGGTATGAGTCGTTCAAAGGAAAAAGCGCATTTTGATTGGTATTGGGGACAGTTCAGTTATGAACGGGGAGATAAGGTCTTGATGCTAAGGGGGGCGCCACTTAAAGATAATAAACTCTTTGAGTACCAGGCAATTGACAATAAATTAGCTGCAAGCTGCTATCAGCTTAATTCAGGCAATATCGAATCTCTCATGAAGGCGATAAAGAACTTTAGACCAAAATTTATCCATGCCTATCCTTCTTCTTTGAAAACATTCACACTGCTCATGCAAAATAAAAATTATGAAGCCCCTCCATTGCAGGCGATCTTTCTTGGAAGTGAGTATCTTTCAAGCCAGGATAGAAAATTATTTGAAGCCTATTATACCGCTAGAGTCGTGAACTGGTATGGACATTCTGAGCTGTTAGTCCATGCGGGCAATTGCCAATTTTCAAATGATTATCATATTTACCCGTTTTATGGTCACGTTGAACTGATTACAGAAGGAAATAATATCAACCAGCCAGGTAAAGTCGGAAAGATCATTGGTACGGGATTTGATAATCAAGTCATGCCTCTGATTCGCTATGACACTGGTGACTTAGCTGAATATTCGAACTCCGGTCAGTGCAAGTGTGGTTTTAAAGGTTATTCGTTCGGTAAGATCCATGGTAGAGAGCAAAATTATATAGTTCTGAACGATAAAACAGAAGTTTCTGTTACGGCATTCATCTTTGGTCAACACTTTGAAGAATTCAACAAGATGCGAGAGATTCAATTGGTTCAGGATAGAGAAGGCTATCTGCTTGTTAGAATTGTTCCAAATGAGTTATTTTCGATCGAAAATATTAAGCAACTAAAAGAAAAAATGGCTAGGTCTGTAAGCCATAAAATTGATGTTAGCATTGAGCTTGTTGAATCAACGGAAAAAACCCTTATGGGCAAACACAGGATCTTACTGCAGAATATCAATAATCATTGAATGGTGTTTCGATAATCTGACAACTTCCAAACAGGAGATAGCCGTACGATACCAACTGAAATATTTGCAGGCCGCATTCGGTTGCTGCTGTGCCCAACATCTATGTAAAAATCAGCAAGCTCAGACAGACGTTTGCTCTTCGCGAATTAGGTACAAACCTGAACATTCAACTACAGGACAAAGGTGCCATTCTCTAATCTCTGCGCTGATTGGTAAACAGTGTTTCACTGCTAAGTGAAGCCCGACAGCCCTGTCAGAATTCTGAGCAAGCATACACGACGTTCAAAGGGCCAAGACCTTCTGCTTTCTTCGACGGCGAGTCCACCCGTAAGGGACCTGCACAACGCAGGTCAGGTAACCTTGGAAACGTAAATCTCGTTATGAAACAAGTCACACAAAATTACAAAACCGGTGAATTGAAAGTGGATAATGTTCCGGCACCCTCTGTCATGCGGAAAGGGCTGTTGGTTGAAAATCGCTGCTCATTAATAAGTTCGGGTACCGAGAAATCCACGGTCGACATGGCAAGAAAGAGTCTGCTTGGCAAGGCTCAAGCCAGATCTCGTGAGAAAAGTCATCAAACAGGTACAAAAGGAAGGGCTCATTGATACCGCAAAAATGGTGATGGGTCGATTGGATACGCGCGCTGCTCTGGGCTACCCCCATCTGGCCGGATTTCCTGTCGGCCCCACACTTCTGTTCTGCCGTCAGGCCCAACCGTGACACCATCCGACCTCTCATCATGCCCCACTCACTTCCACGATGAGCCATTTATCCAAAGTGAGCACTTTTGAACAGACAACTCCATTGCGGAAAAATATACTGAGACGAAAAATATCAAATATCGGAGGTACGATTTGGTCCGCCCGCTTCGCCATCGACTCAAGCTCATACCCACGCGCGTTGAAGTTCTCAACGTGCCGGTCGACTGCGTGACCATGGATCAAGCGGTCCAATGGACAGAATCCTGTATGTCCGAGACTGAACCCCGAACGGTCATTGCGGTGAATCCGGAATGAACGTGTTCAGTTTGGTACGGCAATGCGGAAATGGCCTGCAGCATGGTTGAATGCAAAAATTATGTGGTAACGGTTGGACCACAGTTCGGCAGGATCGACCATAGCGAAGCGAGTGAACCGGCACAGATTTCTAGGAGTTGCCCATGATTGCAGGAAAATCCTTTTACGACAAGTTGCCGCTTTGGACCCAAACGCTGGCCGTCAATCTTGTGAGCGCCGATAATTTCCGCGGCAAGTACGGTCCCATATTTCATCGCGCCTTGAGCCGACTTGCCGACAATGAGCGCAAGAGCAAAGATCAGCTGCTTGAGGAGCAAAACCACCAATTACATAGCATTTTGAAGTATGCACACACCCACGTGCCCTACTACCGCAGACTCGGCTTGTCTCCGGACAATTTTCAGGAATGGCCTATCCTTGACAAGCAGTTGGTTGCATCGCGGCCGGACGATTTCGTGTCCGATGAATTCCGTCACGAAGAGCTTATGACCCTGAAGACCAGCGGCACGACCGGCACGCCACTGCAAGTGCGCGTTTCCAAGATATATCATCAGATGGAAATGGCCTTCCGTTGGCGCCATCGCGCTTGGGGCGGAGTACCGTACTTGAGCCGGGCCGCCTATGTTTCAGGTCATGCCGTGGTCCCGGCAGCGCAATTGCGTGGACCTTTCTGGCGCGTCGGCCATGTTGAAAAGCGCCTTCTCTGTTCGGCTTGCCATCTCAGCCCAGGCAACTTGCCCGGCTATATCGACGCTCTTCGCCGGTACGCGGCTGACTTCGTGCACGGCTATCCGTCATCTCTATACGTTCTAGCTCAATTCATGCTGGAGCACGACGTGCATGAAGTGCGACCGCGCGCGGTGTTCACTGCCAGCGAGACATTGTTGGATTTCCAGCGCGCCACGATTCAGAAGGCTTTCGGTGCCAAGGTGTTCAACTGGTATGGCAATACGGAAATGGCCTGCAACATCGTCGAATGCGAGGCTTCCAGCCTACATTATCGGACGGACTATGGGCTGCTCGAAATTCTCGAAGACGGGGCCATGGTGTGCACCGGATTGAACAACTGTGCCATGCCTCTCATCCGCTATCGTGTCGGCGATGTGGCGGTGAAACGCGAGGGCCTGTGCGCCTGCGGCAGAGCCTTCCCGCTCGTGGAAAGAGTAGAAGGCCGGATCGAGGATTACGTGGTTACGCCCGAAGGACGGCGCATCGGACGGCTCGATCAGGTGTTCAAGGACACGCAACATATTCGCGAAGCTCAGTTGGTGCAAAAACAGGTCGACGAACTTATTATTCGGATCGTCAAGATCGAGGGTTTCTCGTCGGAAGATGAGCGGGTAATCTTGGCCGAGGCTCGTCGGCTACTGGGGGATTCCATTCAGATTCGGTTCGATTACGTAAACCACATTCCTCGGACCTCAGGCGGGAAGTTCCGATTCATCGCATCCTCTTTATCTCAAACGACAGCACATGATTCTCTCTGTGATCCGGCCTCTTCTTATTCGTCTAGGAGGTGAAACCGTGCGGAAGCGCGCCGTGATAGAGGATCCCGAAAGGGTGTGTCAGTGACCTTCGACCTCGTACAACCACGGGGAGCTGTTAATATGCTATGAACACACTCAGAGGATGACCTTCCCTCGTCCTCATCGAAATTCTTCAATCACACTTGACCCAATTGGGCAGATTCTTTAGTTGTACGTGTTATTGTGTCTCGCTAAGCGATGAACACTACAGCCACGAGCAGAAAGATGCTTTTGAAACCATGAAACAAGTCATTCAGAACTTTCGAACCGGCATCCTGAAGGTGGATGAGGTTCCGACCCCGTCACTGCGTGATGCCGGTCTCTTAGTCGCGAACCACGTCTCGTTAATCAGCCCGGGGACTGAGAAATCAACAGTTCACGTCGCCCGGAAAAACCTTCTTGGAAAGGCATTGGAGCGCCCTGAAATGGTGAAAAAGGTCCTCCGCGCTGCTCAGAAAGATGGGCTACTCGAAACGGTCAAGCGAGTCTTCGAACGGCTCGATACGCCGGCAGCTCTCGGGTACAGTTGTGCGGGCACCGTCCTGCAAGCGGGAAAAGATGCAAACCGGTTTTCTGTTGGCGATCGCGTGGCATGTGCGGGACAGAACTATGCCTCGCATGCCGAAATGGTCTACGTCCCCAAGCAGCTCTGTGCGAAAATTCCTGATGGAGTGGACTTCGAAGACGCCTCCTTTGTGACGCTCGGCGCGATTGCGCTTCAGGGAGTCCGGCAGGCCGAGGTCCGGTTGGGCGATCATGTCGCGGTGATCGGACTGGGACTCCTCGGCCAGCTGACGGTACAAATCCTCAAGGCATCCGGGTGCCATGTGCTCGGATCGGATCTGGGTTCGGCAAAACTCCAACTGGCCACAGACCTAGGCGCCGATTCAGTCTCCCTCCCGGAGACCCTTGTCGATGCCGCGTCTGCGTTTACCGAAGGACATGGTGTCGATGCGGTGATTGTCACTGCCAGCACCAAAGACAGCGGCCCCGTGGAATTGGCGGGCACTATCTCCAGGAAGAAAGGAAGGGTCGTCATTGTCGGAGCCGTTGGCATGACCCTTCCGCGTGAGCCGTACTACAAAAAGGAACTCGAGCTTCGGCTGTCCACTTCATACGGGCCCGGCCGGTACGACATCGACTTTGAAGAGAAGGGCCATGATTATCCGTATGGCTATGTCCGGTGGACAGAGACTCGAAATATGGAGGCGTTTCTCCGGCTTTTACAGCAGAAGAAAGTGATCCTCAAGCGACTTATCAGCCATCGATATTCGATTCAGCACGCGGAGGACGCCTATTCGCTTATGATGGAGAATGCCGTCCCATATCTGGGCATTCTGATCACGTATCCCATCGATCAACCGGCCGGGCACTCACGCGTGATCGAACTCGCACCGAGTAAACCGGCCGGGCCGGTCACACTTGGCTTGATCGGAGCCGGCAACCATGTGAAGGACATGCTGCTCCCGCCACTCCAAGCCTTGAAGCAGGTCATGATCCGGGGAGTCTGCACGGCTTCCGGAATTAATGCCAAAGCGTTGGGAACGAAGATTGGCGCACCCTATTGTACGACGGACCCCCAAGCTATTTTTGAGGATGCCACGATTAATGCCGTGCTGATCGGGACCCGTCACGACAGCCACGCGTCATTGGTGCTCCGGGCTCTTCACGCAGGCAAGCATGTCTTTGTTGAAAAGCCACTCTGCCTGACTGAACAGGAATTGGACCAGATTGCCTCCGTGTATCAAGATCATTCCCGGAAAGGCCTTCATCTGATGGTCGGGTTGAACCGGCGCTTCTCAGCTCATGGGCAGAAAGCGCGCGCATTCTTCCAGGACCGGAGAAATCCTCTTGTCATGGTCTACCGGGTGAATGCCGGACGAATTCCTTCCGACCACTGGACTCAAGACCCCGCCGTGGGGGGCGGGCGCATTATCGGAGAGGCGTGTCATTTTGTAGACTATATGCAGGCACTTTGTGATGCGCCACCGACCTCGATCCATGCAAGACGAATTGCGCACGAGAGTTCAGGCATCACCGACGACCAGTGTGTGCTTTCATTGGCTTTTAAAGATGGCTCGATCGGGACTCTCATCTACACAGCCGGGGGAGACACCACGCTTCCCAAGGAATGGTTTGAAGCACATGGCGACGGCAAGTCCCTGACGATGACCGATTTTATAACCTCCGAATTCTATGCCCACGGCCGGAAAACCCGGTTTAAATCCGGGAAGCGCGACAAAGGCTTCGCACAGGAGTTGACTCAATTCGTTGAAGCAATCGAACACGGGCGGCCTCCCGCTATGAGGTATGAGGAAATCTATGCGGTCACCCGGACCTGCCTGCTCGCCGTCGAAAGTTTACGATCCGGGGCCGTGTACGATGTCTGAGGCACGCGGAACGATTGCTCCCATGAGCAGGGTGGCCTTCCGTCGTACGGTGTCCTGGTATGCCAAGCGAATCCGCGTCATGGGCACCGCCGAGATATGCCACCGAGTCCGCGAACACGTGGGCATCAGGATGCTGCAAATCCAACATCGTGTTCATTGGCCTTCTCCCGCCGGCACACGGCAGGATGTACGGCAATTCGCCTTTTGCACAAGCACGACCCCGCAACTACCAGACCTTCCCTGGTCATTCAATAGCGGGGAGTACGACAGTGCACGTCTCCTCGCCGGCAAACTGACCGTGCTGGGCTGTGAGTGGCAATGGCGACCGGACGATGATGTCTGGCATGACACGCCTGATACGCATAAGCACTGGCCACTGAAGTTTTTCGGCCGGATTCCCTATCGAGCAGGCAATCCCTATGGCGATGTCCGCGTGGCATGGGAGCCTTCACGTCTTCAACAACTTGTTTCGCTTGGTTTGTTCGCTCGAACAGCCGGCGCTGACGTACGACGGAGTGCCGTGGCACTCCTTGAAGTCCAACTCCTCTCGTGGATCGACGCGAATCCCTTTCTGACCGGCATTCACTATATCTCAATGATGGAGTGCGGACTGCGTGTATTGGCTGTCTGTCACGCACTGGATTTGGCCCGAGGATGGCTGCACACACCCGATCGGACATGGTCAGCTCTACTCGGCCTGGTGCGCAGCCATGCCGATCTTATTCGGAAGCGGATCTCGGGCTATTCATCGGCCGGCAATCACACCATTGCCGAAGCCGCGGCGTTGATCTATGCGGGAGTCCTCTTTCCCGAGATGCCTCAGGCGGAAAGGTGGCGATCGCTCGGGCTTGGTCTTTTAGAAAAGGAAGCTGCGCACCAGATCCTTCCGGATGGCGGGAGCGCAGAGCAAACATTGTGGTATCACCGGTTCATCTGCGATTTGTACGGACTCGTCACCACCCTTCTGCAACACCATCACTATCCCGTTCCACATACGATAACAGGGGCCTTTGACCACAGCATGAACTTCTTAGAAACATTTGCCGCTCCTGCAGCTCAGCTGCCTCAGATTGGAGATGGAGATAGCGGATATGCCCTCTCCCCTTTTCTTCGCTTTTCGAAACCCCCTGCCGCATGGGCACCAGGCCTCGCGATGCATCCACAGGCAGGCTATTCCATTATTCGCAGCGAGACCGACATACGCCAGCAGGTGATTTTCGATCATGGTCCGTTGGGGATGCCGCCATGTTTTGCGCACGCTCACGCCGACGCGCTCTCGGTTATTTTGTCCTGCGGGGACAAGGAAATACTCGTTGATCCAGGAACCTTCACCTATACGGGCGACGCGGCATGGCGAACCTATTTTCGTGGAACCCGGGCACATAATACCGTTATCGTCGATCAACTGGACCAGGCCGTTCAAGAAACGGCCTTCCTGTGGTCAAAACCGTTCGGCACCCGGCTCATCTATCGACACGCAACTCCCGACGGGGCCGTTACCATCATCGCGAGTCATGATGGCTATGAGGAACGACTTGGCGTGAGTCATTGGCGAGCGGTGGCATACGAGCCGATCGGTCGTTGGCTCATTTGGGACTACCTGTCTGGAACGGGTCCTCATCATCTCGAACTGAACTGGCATCTTGCCGTTGAACCCACGACCACGCAACGTGGGCACACACTCCAGTGGAACGGGGGCCTCCTGCACCTGGCCATTGACGGCGGACTGACCACGCGGCATCAAGGCGACACGAATCCCATCAGTGGTTGGCGGTCCGCACAATATGGCCTGAGGGAACCGATCTCCACCCTGCGCACAACCTTCACCGGAACTCTGCCACATGAATTTGTCACGAACATCCAGCTTGATGG
>JACDAP010000617.1 GCA_013695395.1 Solirubrobacterales bacterium | reverse complement strand
CACCGCATGGACGTCCGCGCCACCCCGGTTCGAGTCCTCCATCGCCACGTGAACGACTACGGACCGACCACGAAACCACGAGCCGGACAGCTAAGGATCTGGGATGTCTCGGTCTACGTGACCGACTTCGAGCAACGCCACCTCGTGCCCATTGCCGGATCGAGCGCACCAGATCCGATGCCGATCGACCACTCGCTCGGCGGTCGTGCCTTCACCACCGCGAGCCAGCTCTAGAAGCCCGCAGGCGACGTGAACTTCACACGAGGGCGTGGGGGTCCGACCGTAGCCGAGGACGCTGCTGCGCCCCCAACGATCACGAACCGTCTTCGGGACATCAGACCGGCTGCGTAACATGCGTCGATGCCGCCGCCCACTGTGCTCGTCGTCGAGGACGATCCGGTGATCCTGCGCCTCCTCGAGGTGAACTTCGAGCTCGAGGGGTTTTCGGTGCTGTTGGCCCACGACGGCGCGGAGGGCATCGAGATGGCTCGAGCGGAGAAGCCCGACATCATCTCAGCGACATCATGTTGCCTCGAACCTCCGGGCTCGCGTATCCGTCGGCGACGACGTAAGGGCGCCTCCTGCACGGACCCGAGCGCGAGGGCCCATCTACAACTCGCCCAAGGCGCCACTGCCCTCTCCGCCAGCCCCTTCGCGTCAGATCGGCAGTTATGACGCCGTCGACGTATCGGCGACGCGGCGGCAGCGCATCTCAGGTCTAGCCCGCGCTCGGATCACGTTGGCGTCCGCAAGTACAGCAGCCATGGCTCCTCGACGCCCTTGAGCTGATGTTCGCCATAGGCTGCGAACGCCAGTTCCGATCCGATCACGAGGTCTCGTACTGTCCGGGTTACGAGGATCTGTCCCGGGCCGGCGGCGCCAGCGACGCGACTCGCGATGTGGACGGCGATGCCCGCGATGTCGCCTGTTACGAGGACCTCCACCTCGCCGGTGTGGAGCCCCGCTCGAACCTCGAGTCCGAGGGTGGCGCTGGCGCCGATGATGGCCTCGGCCGCGAGGACCCCCCGACGCGGTCCGTCGAACGCAGCGAGGCACCCGTCGCCGAGTGTCTTCACGAGCCGCCCACGGTGGCGGTCGACGAGTGCCTGGACGGTTACGTCGTGCGCCTCCAGCAGCGCCCTCCACGCGCGATCGCCGATCTCAGAGCTGCGTTCGGTCGAGCCGACGATGTCCGTAAACAAGACCGTGGCAAGCCGGCGGTCAGCGACCGCCTCAGACAGATGACCCACGACGAACTGCTCGATCTCGTCGGCGACACGATCCCCCTGCTCCGCAAAGAAGAAGTGATCGGTTCCTTCCAACTCGACGAAGCGGGCACGGGGGATGTTGTCCGCCACGTAGCGACCTTGCGGCGCCGGGTAGAGCTGATCGGCTGATGTGTGGATGACAAGTGTGGGCACGGTGACGGCAGGAAGCGCGGCACGCACGTCGACGTCGAGGTTCGCAGTCCAGTACCGAACGGCATCGGCGGGGGTGCCGCTCCGCCGCAGGATGCGCGCCATGCCCGCGCGCCAGCGCGGATCACTCGCAACGCTCGGGGCAACGATGGCCAGCCCCGGGTCGTCGTCGTTGCCCCACACGGTCCCGATCGTGTCGATGATGAGGTCTGCGACCTCGTCGGGGTAACCGATCTCGTAGTTCTCGTCCCACCGGAGACGGGCGGAGGCTCCGTACAACACCAGGCCGCGCACCCGATCGGGGTGAGAAGCCGCTGCGACGATCGCCACGGGCGCGCCGTCTGCCGTCGCGAACAGCCACGCAGAGGTCGAGCCGACCGCATCGAGCACCGCCCGGATGTCATCGGTCCGGTCCTCGACCGTGGCCCCTCTGCCCTCCGGCATGCGCCCCGAGAGGCCCGTCCCGCGCTTGTCGAGCAAGATCAACCGCGAGAACCCGGCTAGGCGCTCGGTGAAGCGGCTCAGCTCGGGGATATCCCACATCGCCTCGATGTGGTTGGCACTCCCTGGCACATAGACCAGGTCAACCGGCCCGGAACCGACCACCTGGTATGCGATCTGGATACCGCCGCTGTCCGCGTACCGGATAGGCCCCCGTTCCACCATCTCGGGAGTATCGCAGCCGGCGAGCGAGTGTCGCCCGCCCCAGTCTGATCAGGCAGTTATGCCCTCTCAGGGCCGTCAGCTCTCGCCACCCTTCCGCAGGAAGATGAGCGCTGCCACCTAGCCGAGTGGGTCGCGCCACATGGTCCAGAGGTGCGGACCATCCTGGGGCAGGTCCAGCTCGGCTCGAACCTCGAAGCCGTGGTGGCGGTAGTAGGGAACGTTGCTCTCCTTCTGCGTTTCCAGATATGCGGGTAGCCCTTCGGTGTCGCAGCGGTCGAGAACCGGCTTCATGAGCGCGGCGCCGACACCTTTGCGCTGATGCGGAGGATCGGTGCCGAGTACCTCGAGGTACCAGTGCGGCTCGTGCGGATGTAACTTCTCAATTGCGTTCAGTGCCGCAACCAAACGTCGGAAGGCGCCGAACCCGACGACGCGGATGCTTCCGGGGAGCATCGAGAGGGTCTCGCGGGGCTTGGTCTTCCACTCGCCCGGAGGGCCCCAGAC
>JACDAP010000610.1 GCA_013695395.1 Solirubrobacterales bacterium | reverse complement strand
CCTTGAACGAGCGCCGGTCGCCGACGGTCCGCGCACCGCGGCCGATCACCCGCGGCTGGGCTCCCCGCCGGGTCACCGCCTTGACCTCGACCGTGCAGCTCGCCAGCCGCAGATCCTTCGCGTCCTTGGCCCGGCAGCCGACGTTCTCATCGCCGCCCTTGACGCTGATCGGACCCTTCTCGGTGAACATCCGCAGGCGGAACGACTCGCCGTGCGCGCCCTGCGGGAAGTCCTTGACGCGGACCACGCCGTTGCGCACCCGCTGCGGGTGGCGGCCGACCGGGATCTTCTTGACGACCTCACCGGTCTCGAAGTCGATGACCGAGACGACATCGTCAGCGCTCATGCTCATGTAGCAGTACTTCCCGTCGACCGAGTCGGTCGACCAGTAGGGCTTGCGCCCGGCGTCGACGATCTTGAAGGCGAACGTCTTGCGGTCCACGATCGCCGCGTAGTCGGAGGAGGTGCCGGCGGCGCAGAGCTTCGAGCCGTCCTTGCTCATCACCAGGCCGTGGTGGGCGGAGTCCAGCACGTAGTTCTCGATCGGGGTGGCGGCGGCCTCGGCGGAGATCGGCAGGTTCGCGACGCGCGTGACCTTCTTCTGCTCGAGGTCGTACTCGACGAAGCCGTGGAAGAACGAGACCTGGAAGTAGACGAACTTCTCGTCGGGGGAGAGGGTCATCGGCCGCACCGCGGCGGACATGTCCGGGAAGCCGGCTTCGGCGAGCTTCTCGCTCATGTTCACGCGCTCGAGGATCGCGTTCGTCTTCG
Organism: Solirubrobacterales bacterium; assembly: GCA_013695395.1. Taxonomy (GTDB): domain Bacteria; phylum Actinomycetota; class Thermoleophilia; order Solirubrobacterales; family Solirubrobacteraceae; genus Paraconexibacter. The sequence continues at coordinate 5,463 of JACDAP010000610.1, read as the reverse complement.
CGTCGATGATCTGGAAGAACTCGCCGCCGCGCGTGAGCGCCCGCGCGTCGGCGGGGCCACGGTCTACCGGCAGGTACACCCGGCCGATCGACGCGTGGTAGACCTTCGTGCCGTCCTTGGAGTAGAGGCTCTCGTGCGGGGAGTCGCCGGAGGGGAAGCCGCCGACGCGCTTGCCGGTCGCGGTGTCGAGCTCGTGCACGACGTTGCCCGTCGAGGCGGAGACGAGCAGCCGCGTGCCGTCCTCCGAGACGGCCATGTGGTCGGAGCGGTACCCGTCGACGCGCGCGCGCCAGACGATCTTCCCGGTCGCGAGCTCGATCGAGACCACGTCGGCCAGTGAGGGGCGCGAGGCGTAGAGGAAGCGGCCGTCGTTGGAGGCGAACGCGTCGTCGACGAGCTGGTCGTTCCCCTCACCGATCAGCTCGCGCACCCCGATGAAGAAGCCCTGGCGGACCGGGTCGAACATGATCTCGGCCTTGCGCTCGGCGAAGTCCGGGATGATGTTCACGCGGCCGAGGCGTTCGTAGGTGACCGGATCGACGATGTCGGTCGTCCCCGCCCAGTTGTTCCCGATCAGGATCGCCGGCCGTGTCTGGCCGGGGATCGGGTCCGGGACCGGGTTGGAGGCCCGCGCCTCGTCAGCGACGAGGGCGAGCGCGAGGGCGGCGAGGGCGGAGCGCAGCGGCGACGATCGGCGGACGGGCATCCGCCGATCCTACGCGCACACCGGAGAGCGGTGCGTCAAGTGGGCTCTCGTGCTTTCGCAGTCCTGGTCGACGGGCATGGGCAGGTGTGCTCCCGCACGGACGGGTCGAAACGGCGGGTTGAGCTCCCCCGTGCCGGGAAGGCCCTCCCTTGGCGGCGGTGGCTGCGCAGCGTCCCACCCGCAGCATCCGTCGGCCGACCACCGCGAGACAGAAGCGAGCCACCATGATGCCCATTGATCACGAGAGCGACCGCCGGACCCTCGACGCCAAGCGCGAACGGCGCGGAGCCCCGGACAGCGAGTCACCCGACAGCCCCGTCGACCTCGACTCGACCTCGAAGAAGGCGACGCTCAAGCGGTCGGTCACGGAGTTCTTGGCCGACGAGCTGATCGACTCGGCTGCCGCGCTCACCTACTACGCGGTCCTCGCGCTCTTCCCGGCGCTGATCGCGCTGGTCTCGATCGTCGGCTTCCTCGGCTCCTCGGCCACCGATTCGCTGCTCGACAACGTGGCGGATCTGAGCCCCGGCCCGGCCCAGGACATCCTGACCAATGCGATCAACGGCGTCTCGGGTTCCGGCGGCGCGGCCGGGATCGCGTTCGTGATCGGGCTCCTGCTCGCCCTGTACTCGGCCTCGGGCTACATCGCCGCCTTCTCGCGGGCCTCGAACGAGATCTACGACGTCGAGGAGGGACGGCCGATCTACAAGCTCAAGCCGCAGCAGGTCGGAATCACGTTCGTGCTGCTTCTGGCGCTCGTGATCATCGCCGTCGGCGTCACCGTCTCGGGCCCGTTGGCCACCGAGGTCGGAAAGGTCGTGGGCCTCGGGAGCACCGGCGCGCGGGTCTTCGACATCGCGAAGATCCCGGTGATCCTGCTGCTCGTCGCGTTCATGATCGCGTTCCTCTACTGGGCCGCGCCGAACGTCAAGCAGCCGAAGTTCGCCTTCGTCAGCCCGGGCGGCATCGTCGCGCTCGTCCTGTTCATCGTCGCCTCGTTCCTGTTCAGCCTCTACGTGGCGAACTTCTCCTCCTACAACGCGACCTACGGCTCTCTCGGCGGCGTGATCGCCTTCCTCGTGTGGCTCTGGATCACGAACATCGCGGTGCTCTTCGGCGCCGAGTTCAACGCGGAGCTGCAGCGCAGCCAGCAGCGCGAGGCGGGGCGCCCCGCGCCGCTCGACGAGCCGTTCCTCGAGCCGCGGGACGCCTCCAAGCAGGAGAAGCAGGAGGAGAAGGACTGAAGCGGCGGTGCCGGGTAAGAGGGCCGGCATGCTTCGCTCGCCCCGACCGTCCACCACGCCGAGAGCCTGCGCGCAGGCGCGCTCCTGATGGCCCGCAACGAGAGGACGATCCGCGCGAGACCCGACGAGATCTTCGACCTGCTCTCCGACGCCCGGGGCTACGGCCACTGGGTGGTCGGTTCGAAGGAGATCCGCGACGTCGACGCAGGCTTCCCGGGGGTCGGCACCCGCTTCCACCACCGGGTCGGCGTCGGCCCGTTCACCTGGGCCGATCACACCGAGGTGCTGGCCTGCGAGCGCCCGCGGCGGCTGCGGCTGCGGGCCAAGGTCCGCCCGTTCGGCACCGCCCTCGTGACCATCGAGCTCTTCGCCATGCCCGACGGAACGACGAAGGCGACCCTGGTGGAGGACGGGGGCGACCCGCTGTCCAAGCTCCTCTTCCTCCCGCTCACCCACCTGCTCGTGCGGGGCAGGAACGTGGAGTCCCTCCGGCGCCTGCAGGCGATGGCCGAGGGGCGCGGGCCGACCATGGAGCAGGCCGCGCGGGGAGAGTGACGGCCGGCGTCGTCTGCGGCTGTCGACCAGCTCGACCCAGCTGCGATGCTGCGCGGGTGAGCGAGTTCGACTGCGACGTGGCGGTGATCGGCAGCGGCTTCGGGGGCGCGGTCAGCGCGCTCCGGTTGGCCGAGAAGGGCTACTCCGTGCGGGTGCTCGAGGCAGGCCGGCGCCTGAGTCCCGCGGACCTTCACCGGGCCCGCAAGTCGACGCGCGACTACCTCTGGCAGCCCGAGCTCGGCCTGCGGGGCTTCTTCTGGCAGCGGGTCTTCAAGGACGTCGCGATCATCGGCGCGAGCGCGGTCGGCGGCGGCTCGATCGTCTGGGGCGCCGTCCTGCTCGAGCCGGGCGAGGCGTTCTACGACGATCCCTCCTGGGCCCGGCTCGCCGACTGGCGCGCGGAGCTCGCCGCCCCGTTCGCGCGGGCGAGCCACATGCTCGGCCGGGTCCGTAACCAGCACCTCGGCGCGCAGGACGAGCATCTCCACGCCGCCGCCGTCGCGATGGGAGCGGGGGAGACGTTCGCGCCGGTGCCCCTCGCGGTCCACTTCGGGGAGGGGCCGGGCAGGCACAGCGCCGATCCGTTCTTCGGCGGCGAGGGCCCCGAGCGCACCGGCTGTCGGCTCTGCGGGGGCTGCCTCGTCGGCTGCCCCTACGGCTCGAAGAACTCGCTCGACCTGAACTACCTGCACCTCGCCGAGGGACGCGGCGCGCAGATCCTCGAGCGCCACCGGGTGGACGCGATCACCCCGCTGCCGGACGGCGGGTACGAGCTGCGCGCGAGCGACCCGCTGGCCCGTGGTGCCGCCCACCCGCCGATCCGGGCCGAGCGTGTCGTCCTCGCCGCCGGGGTGCTCGGCACGCTCGAGCTGCTCTTCCGCTGCCGCGACGAGCTCGGCACGCTCCCCCGCGTCTCGCCGCGGCTCGGGGAGCACGTGCGGACGAACTCCGAGGCGGTCACCGGCGTACTGAACGACGATCCGCGCTTCGACGGTCTGCACGGCCCGTCGATCTCCTCGGACTTCCATCCCGACGCACGCACGCACGTCACGCAGAACCGCTTCCGCGGTGGCGGGCGCTTCCTGCGCCTGCAGGTCGGCCCGCTCGTCGATGGCACCCATCCGGGGCGCCGCGCCCGGGCGACGCTCGCGGCGATCCTGCGCTCGCCACGCGAGCACCTGCGCATCCTCACGGCGCGGAACTTCGACGAGCGGTACACGGCGCTCACGGTCATGCAGCACGTCGACAACGAGCTGCGCCTGCGCTTCGGCCGCTCGCCGCTGCGTCCGTGGAAGCGCGTCCTGCGCTCGCAGGTCGCGGGCGGCGCGCCGCCGCCGAGCTACCTGCCGGTCGCCAACGAGGTCGCCCGCGCCTACGCGGAGGCCTCGGGCGGCACACCGCTGAACCTGCTGCCGGAGAGCCTCGGCGGCAAGTCGGTGACCGCGCACGTCCTCGGCGGGGCGGTGATCGGAGAGGACGCGCGAAGCGGCGTCGTCGACGCGAGCCACGAGGTGCACGGCCACCCGGGTCTCTACGTGGCCGACGCCTCGGCGATCGGCGCGAACCTCGGCGTCAACCCATCGTTGACGATCGCCGCGCTCGCCGAACGGATGGCGGCGCTCTGGCCGCAGAAGCCGGGAACGACCGCGCCGGACCGCCTCCTCGGGCAGAACGAGGGCGCCGCATTCGAGGATCCTTCCGCCCAGCGATACGAAGCTGGAACGCCGGCCATCCGCGCAGCCGGTGGATCGACGGTCTAGGTTCAGCCGACGGCCCTCCTCGTCAGGCGACCCGCGTGTTTGCCCGCCCGGCGCCGCGGAGATCCCGGTTGAACAAACGTCCCTACGTCGACCCAGAAGGAGCGCCCCATGGCCGCTGCCGAGCAGAAGATCGTCCAGTACCTCGACGAGGCCCTCGCGACCGAGCTGGCGCTCGTCCGTGTGCTTCAGTCGCAGATCGCCGTCACCCCTGAGGGTCGCTACCGCTCGGGGCTCGAGACGCACCTCGAGGAGACCCGCTCCCACGCCGAGCGCGTCGGCAACCGGCTGCGCCAGCTCGGCCACGGCGGCAACCCCGTGCAGGCCGTCGTCGGCGTCATCGAATCGCTTCTCGGCCAGGCGCTGGCCCTGGGCAAGACGCCCCTCGACCTGCTGCGCGGCTCCGGCGGGGAGGAGAAGATCCTCAAGAACGCGAAGGACGCCTGCGCCACCGAGGCCCTCGAGATCGCCACCTACACCGCCATCGAGCGTCTGGCCGCGGCCAGCGGCGACGAGCAGACCGCCAAGCTCGCGGTCTCCATCCGCAAGGACGAGCAGCGGATGCTCGACCGGGTCCTCGCCGAACTCCCTGCGCTCACCGACGACGTCCGGCGTGCGCTGGACGGCGAAGGCAGCTACGACGCTTCGAGCACCGGCGCGGCCCAGGCGGCCGAGCAGGCGGTGGGGGCCGCCAAGGCCGGCACCGGGCAGGCGGTGGGGGCCGCCAAGGCCGGCAAGGAGCAGGCGGCCGGGGCCGCCAAGGCGGGGACGAAGAAGGCCGCCGCCCGCGCCAAGGGCACCGCCCGGCAGGCGCGCAAGGTCCCGGGCGTGGCCCGGGCTGAGGGCCGCGCCAAGGGCGCCGTGGCCGACGCGGGGGATCTGGCGATCGCCCGCTACGACTCGCTCACCGTCGAGGAGATCGGCACGCGCCTGCCCGGGCTCTCCCAGATCGAGCTCCTGAAGCTCGACACCTACGAGCGTGCGCACGAGAACCGCACGACCGTGACCGACCGCGTGAAGACCCTGACCGGCGACGAGCCGTGGCCGGGGTACGACGAGCAGACCGTGTCGGAGATCACCAAGGCGCTCGTCGCGGCCGACGACGGGCTCGCCGACAGCGTCCGTTCCTACGAGCGCAGCCACAAGGATCGGGCGGGCGTGCTGAAGGCGGCCCAGAAGGACTGAAGCGTACGGAGCCCCG
>JACDAP010000605.1 GCA_013695395.1 Solirubrobacterales bacterium | reverse complement strand
GCCCAATGTCCGCCTACCCCGTCCTCTACCAAGCCGAGTACATCGAGAAGCGCAACCGCCTCACGGTGTTCTTCCGGATCTTCATGATCATCCCCCACGTCATCGTCGGCTACCTCCTCGCGATCGCAGCGTTCTTCACCGTGATCGCCGCCTGGGTGATGGTCTCCCTCACCGGCAAGTACCCGCCCGGGCTCTACGACTTCAACGCGAACCTCGTCCGCTGGGCCTCTCGTCTGAGTGCCTACGCCTACCTGCAGGTCGACGCCTTCCCCCCGTTCGGCTTCGAGGACGACCCGAGATACCCGGTCCGCGTCCAGTTCGCGGGGCCGCTGCCGGAGTACTCGCGCATGAAGGCGTTCTTCCGGCTGATCGTCGGCATCCCGGTCATCGTCATCTTCTACGCGCTCGCGATCGTCTACCAGCTCTGCGCGATCGCCAGCTGGTTCGTCGCGGTCATCACCGGCAAGCTCCCCAAGGGCCTCCACGACGGGCTCGACCTCGGCCTCGCCTACCAGGCCAAGGCCTACGCGTACCTCTTCCTGCTCACCGAGAGCTACCCCCCGTTCTCGAACGAGAACCCGACGCTGAGCGGCGCCGAGTCGGGCGGCTCGCTGACCTCGCAGGGCGTCTTCGCCCCACCGAGCGAGGGCAGCTTCGCACCACCGAGCGAGGGCAGCTTCGCTCCGACGACCCAGCGCCCTGGCGGCCTCGAGGGCTGAGCCGGTGCGGCGCGGCGACGATCTCGCTGGGTACCTGCCCCGCATCGGCGCCGCGCTGCTCGACGGGCTCGTCCTCGTCGGGCTGGTCGTGATCGTGCTCACCGTCACCGGCGGCCGGCCGGAGGAGTCACGCGAGCTCATCGTCGCCGGGGCGGTACTCGTCAGCCTGCTGTACGCGCCGCCGCTCCTGGCTCGCAAGGGGGAGCACAACGGGCAGACGCTCGGCAAGCAGGCGGTCGGGATCCGGGTCGTGCGCGCCGACGCGGCGCCGATGAGCGCCTCTTCGGCGCTGCTACGCGAGTTCGTCGGCAAGGGGCTGCTCGGGCTGGTCCCGTTCTTCTCGATCGTCGACTACCTCCTGCCGTTCGCGGACGCCCGGCGCCAGGCGATCCACGACAAGATCGCCTCGACCTTCGTGGTCCGCGCCGACGCGGTGCCCGACCTGCCTGAGGAGGAAACGGAGACCGTCGGCCTCAGCGAGGACCCGTTCGGCGCGGACCGCTGAGGGGGAGCGGCGGGCCGGGCTCGTCGGGGCCCAGCGGCTCCGGAGGTGCGGGCGTGGTGGGCCGCAGACCGACGATCAGCATGAAGCCCGCCGCCACGGCGAGCACGATCGGCCACCCAAGCAGCCCCTCCCGCCCGAATCCCGACGCCGACGCGACGAACCCGACGAGCACGAGCAGGCCGACGAGCACCGGCCCGCGCTGGCGGTCCACGGCGCCGTAGGCGAGCAGGCCGAAGCCGCCGACCAGCAGCGGGAGCTCCCACCCCCAGCCGACGGACCCTTCTAAGAAGCAGCTGGTCGAGCGCTCGGCGACGGACGCGCCGCCGGTCGGCGCGAGCGCGCGGGCGTCGGTGCCGCCGAGCCCGCAGGCCGCGTCAAGCAGCACGACGGAAGCCGTCGCGCCGACGAGCGGAACGGTGGCGATCGCGACCAGGGCCAGCCCCGCCGCGTTGGCCAGCTGCGCGGCGTGGGTCGGACGCCGATCACGACGGGAGACCGCAGCCAGCGCAAGGACAAGGGCCATGGCGAGGAGAAGGAGCCGCTCGACGCCGGGCGAGGGGTCGGACGCCCAGGCGAAGAAGGCGAGCGGCACGAACGCGAGCGACACCGCCGCGACGAGCGTCGCTGCCGCCGCGTCGAACACCCGCGCGAGGATCGCCCCGACAGCGCCGAGCACGGCGAGCTTCCATGCCGCACCGCCCGTGCCCCCGATGAGCCCTTCGCCGCCCAGCACCTCGCCGAGCCGACCCAGCGTGACGGCCAGCAGCACGAGCGTCATCACCACGATCGCCGAGACATACGGGCGCGGCTCCCGCGGACAGCCCGCCAGCAGGAACCCGACGCCCGCGGTCGCGCCGGCCGCGAGCGCGAGCTGCCCGCCGGGCGGCCACCCCATCCGGACCTGCAGCAGCAGGACGAGGACACCCAGGACCACGACGCCCGCCGCGACCTGGTCGCCCCGGAACGGCGGGACGCGGAGCATCAGACCCCGGGCTTCACCTGACGGCTGCGGGGTTCTCGACCGGCTTCTCGCCGGAGTAGTCGTAGAACCCGAGGCCCGTCTTGTTCCCGAGCCAGCCCGCGGCGACCATCTTGCGCAGGGTCGGCGGCTGCGAGAAGCGGGCCTCGCGGAACTCGTTCCACAGCGAGTCGCAGATCGCCGCGAGGACGTCGAGGCCGACGAAGTCGCAGAGCGTCAGCGGACCCATCGGATGCCCGGCGCCGGCCTTCATCGCGTCGTCGATCTCCTGGATCCCGCCGATGCCCTCCTCCAGGCCCCGGATCCCGTCGATCATGTACGGCACGAGCAGCCGGTTGACGATGAAGCCCGCGCCGTCGCGGGTGGCGATCGCGAGCTTGCCCTGCTGGGTCGCGAACGCCTGCGCGGCGTCGAAGGTCTCGTCGCTCGTGGTCACCGCGCGGATGACCTCGACGAGCTTCATGACCTGCGCCGGGTTGAAGTAGTGGACGCCGACGAACTGGGTGGGGCGGCTCGTGGAGGCGGCCTGATCGACCACTGAGAGCGAGGAGGTGTTCGTTGCGAAGATCGCCTCGGGCTTGACGAGCGCGTCGAGCTCTGCCCACAGCTCGAGCTTGCGATCGAGGTTCTCGGTGATCGCCTCGAGCACGAGATCGCAGTCGGCGAGGTCCTTGTTCTCGAGCGTCTCGGAGATGCGTCCACGAGTCGCGTCGGCGTCCTCCTGGCTCGAGCGCCCCTTCTCGACCGCGCGCGCGAGCTGCTTCTCGATCTTCCCGACCCCCTTGGCCAGGGCGCCCTCGTCGATCTCCTTGAGGACCACCTCGTACCCGGCGGCGGCCGCCATCTGGGCGATCCCGTGCCCCATCTGTCCTGCTCCGACGACCCCGACACACTTGATCTCGCTCATGGCGCCGAGCCTAACGTCGCGACCGATCGCAGAGCGCCTCCCCCACGCCGCGCGCGATCCGCACGCACGCGCGCACCGACTCGTAGTCGACGCGGTCAGGCGTGTCGGTCGGCAGGTGGTAGTTCGTGTAGCCGCCCTCGGGCCCCACGGAGAGCACGACGGCGGCGGGCAGGCCGCGGTGGAGGGCCAGCACGGGGTCGGTCCAGGCGCCGATCCGCCAGCGCTCCGGCGGCGACAGGCCGGCCCGGCGGGCCCCCGCGTCGACGAGGGCCAGATCGGCCGGGCGGTAGCGGTGCGTGCGCAGCGCTCCCTCGGCGTGAGCGACGATCGGGGTGCCGGCGCCGAGCGTGTCCAGGCCGAGGACGAAGGTGGCCTCGGGATCGAGGTCGTGCGTGTCGAGGAAGGCGCCGAAGCCGCCCATGCCCGACTCCTCGCTGCCGACGGCGGCGACGAGCACCTCGACGCCGTCAAGCGGCTCCGCGGCCCAGCCCTCGGCGAGCGCGATCACCGCCGCGACGCCGCTTCCGTCGTCGCTGGCCCCGGGCACCGTCGGCGAGCGCGCGACGTCGAGGTTCGTGACGATCCCGACCGCCAGCAGCGCCCGGCCGAGCCGCTTGGCGACCCGCGACGGCAACGCGGTGAGCAGGAAGGCGAGCGCGAGCGGCGCCATCACCGGGTCCATCGAGCGGGTCGCCAGGCGTCGTGTCGCCGCCGCCCGGGCCAGCGCCGGGTGCCACACGA
>JACDAP010000581.1 GCA_013695395.1 Solirubrobacterales bacterium | reverse complement strand
CCTGCTCGAGGCGCTCGAGCCGCTCCCCGGCGAGCTTGCCGGAGACCGCGCGCCCTGTGATGTCCCAGGTGCTGCCCGTCTGCCGGTCGCCGAAGCGGCCGTCGCCGAGCGCGCGGAAGGTGAGCGTGCGGCCGTCGAGCTCGCGCTCGAAGACGATTGCGGAGTTGCAGAGCGGACAGTAGGTGACGGCGATGGGCTTGCCGCCGAGCGTGTCGTTGGCGATCTCGTGCCAGATCATGATGCGGATCGGGTAGGCCCGGGCCTCCCCGCCGACCTCGACCACCATCACCGGGTCCTCGGGGCTCAGGATCGCATCACCGGCCTCGAGCCCGACCGCCTTGGGGTCGTCGATCGGCGGGATCCCGTCGCGCGGCGGGCCGCCGTCCATGATCTCCGCGAAGGGCACCGAGGCCTGGGAGAAGTCGGTGGTCCACTGGTCGCCGAAGCGGTCCTTCGCCACCTTGGCCGCGGTCCGCGCGTCCGCCTTCCCGCCTCCCGCCGCGGCGCCCGATCCGCTCTCGCCGCAGGCGGAAAGTCCGAGGGCCACGACAAGCAGCAGGGGCAGGAGGGGGCGGGGCCGCATGAGGGTGAGACCCTCTGCGACGCCGAATCGGTTCCGGCCGGGCGCCGCGGGGTGACCTCAGAGGTCGCTCTCGTGCTCCTCGTCGGCCTCGCCGTAGAGGTCTGGGTCCGGCGCGCCCTCGCCCTCGTCACCGAGGGTACCGGCGTCGTTGGTGATCTTCGTGGTGCCGTGGTCGTCACCGTGGCTCGCGTGGTCGACGAGCTCCTCCTCGGCCATCTCGAATCCCTCTGACTCGCCTCCGCCCGCCTCGCGGACGGGCGCCATCGCCGGGTCGTTGGGGTCATCGAACTTGCTGAACGAACGCATGGCCTGACCGTACCCGGAAGCGCGGGCCCCGTAGCGTGAAGCCGATGGGAGCCGACGCGCAGGCGATCTGGGACCGCACCGCCGGCACCTACGCGCGCCAGGAGCGCCTCGAGCACCGGGCGGTCCGGCGGGCGCTCGACCTCCTGGCCCCCGGCCCGGACGAGGCGCTGCTCGACGTCGCGACCGGAACCGGGCTCGTGCTGCGGGAGCTCGCCGCCCGACCGGCGCCGCCGAACGCGGTGATCGGCCTGGACCGCTCGGCCGGGATGCTCGCCGAGGTCGGCCCGCTCCGCTCGGGATGGCGGACCGTGCGCGGCGACGCGACCGCTCTCCCCTTCGAGAACGCCCGCTTCGACGTCGCGATCAGCTCGTACCTGCTGCACCTGCTCGACGCCCCGGAGCGGCGGGTCGTCCTCGGTGAGCTGCTGCGGGTGGTCCGCCCCGGCGGACGGCTGGTCGTCGTGACCGTCTGGAGCCCCCGCGCCGCGGTCCGCGCGTTGTTCGGCGGGCTCGCCCGGAGCTCCGAACGGGCGTTCGGGGGCCTCACGCCGCAGGATCCGCGGGGCGACCTCCAGGCGGCGGGCTGGCGCCTGCGGCGCGCCGACGTGCTGCACCGGGGCTACCCGAGCCTGGTGATGCTCGCCGAGCAGCCGCGGCCCACCCGTTCGGCGGGTTGAGCCGCCCACGGCGGCACAAGGCGACAGACCCCCCCATCTCACGGAGACGAAGGCTCGCGCCGATGCAGGAGAGGTGACCCCTGCCGCGCGCATCGGACTCCTCGCGAGCCTCCTCCTGCTCGGGCTGCTCGCGATCCGGGGAGGCCAGGGGCCCCAGTCGCCGCCGACCGCCTCGGCCTTCGCGTCGCCCACCGCCGAGTCACGGGCCCGCGGCCTGCGCTTCGAGGGCGTCACGCCGGGCGACCAGCAGGCCGTCCTGGCCGCGATCGGCCGCTCACGTCCGGAGGCGCAACGGCTCTTCGACGCCGTCTCGGGGCTGATCGTCGTCCGCGTCGGGCCGCTCGGGCGCGGCGAGGCCGGGTCGAGCACATCGTCGTCCGCGGGCTACGACGTCCAGCTGGACGTCGCCGGGGTCACCGCCGCGCTCGGCGCCCGCGGCGTCGAGCGGCTCGTCCTCCACGAGCTCGGTCATGTCGTGGACGCCGCCCTCGTCCCGGACGCGCTCAAGACGTCACTCGACGCCGGGATCCCCGCCGGCTACGGCTGCGAGGACGGCGTGACCGGCAGCTGCGCGATCCGCGAGGAGCGCTTCGCCGAGAGCTTCGCGAAGTGGGCGATGGACGACATCGGGCTCAACCTGGACCTGGGCTACAAGGTCCTGCCGCCCGCGCAGCCGCTCGCGGTCTGGGGCGCGCCGCTGGCCGCGCTCGGCGGCTGAAGGCGCGGTCACGGCGCCCCGCCCTCACTGTTACCCGCATAGAAGTTTCTATGCTAGTAACCTATGGGGCAGATGGTCGCCGAGCCCTCCCCCACCCGGTCCCGCCTCCCCCGCGCCGAGCGCGAACGCCAGGCGATCGACGCGGCCCTTGAGCTCTTCGCGGCCGACGGCTACGGCGCCGTCACGATGGACGCCGTCGCCGCGGCGGTCGGGGTCACGAAGCCCCTGCTCTACAACTACTTCGGCAACAAGGAGCAGCTCTACCTCGCGTGCACGCGGCACACCGGCGAGGAGCTCGTCGCCGAGATCGACCAGGCGGTCGCCGCCGCACCGAATCCGGGCGAGGCCCTGAAGGCCGCGCTGCGCGTCTTCTTCGCGTTCGTCGCCCGCGACCGGCGGGCCTGGCGTGTCCTGTACGACGAGACCCTCCCCGCCGCCGGACCGATCGCCGAGGCTATGGACGGCTACCGCGAGCGCCTCGCCGCCCCGGTCGCCGCCGCCTTCCGGGCCCTCGACGGTGACCGGGCCGGAGCGGACGCCGAAGCTCAGGCCACCGCCCTGGCCCGCGGCCAGCTCGCCGCCGCGGAGGCGATGTCGCGCTGGTGGCTCTCGACCGACGCCCTCCCCGCTGCCGGTCTCGCCGAGCTGCTCATAGATGTCCTCGAGCCCGGCCTGGCGCAGCGCGCCCTGGCCGCCGCCTCCCCTCACCACCCCGAACCAGGAACCCCATGACCCAGAAGCTGCGCCGCGCCGCGATCGTCGGCGGCAACCGCATCCCGTTCGCCCGCTCGAACTCCACCTACGCCGAGGCGTCCAACCAGGACATGCTCGCCGCCGCGCTGGAGGGGCTCGTGAGCCGCTACGGCCTGGAGGGTGAGCGGCTCGGCGAGGTCGTCGCCGGCGCGGTGCTCAAGCACTCCCGCGACCGTGACCTCACGCGGGAGACCGTCCTCGGCAGCCGTCTCTCGCCCGAGACGCCCGCCTACGACGTCCAGCAGGCGTGCGGCACGGGCCTCGAGGCCGCGATCCTCGTCGCCAACAAGGTCGCGCTCGGGCAGATCGACGTCGGGATCGCCGGAGGCGTGGACACCACCTCGGATGCACCGATCTCGGTCAACGACGACCTACGCCGCATCCTCATCGACCTCAACCGGCAGAAGACGAACGCCGGGCGCCTGAGGACGCTCGCGGGTGTCCGCCCCGGCCAGCTCGTCCCGGACTTCCCCCGCAACGCCGAGCCGCGCACGGGCCTCTCGATGGGCGAGCACCAGGCGATCACCGCCGCCCGCTGGGGCATCACCCGCGCCGCGCAGGACGAGCTCACCGCCGCCTCGCACACGAACCTCGCCGCCGCCTACGACCGCGGCTTCATGAACGACCTGATGCAGCCCTACCTCGGCCAGGAGCGCGATCAGAACCTGCGCCCGGACTCGACCGTGGAGAAGCTCGCCAAGCTGAAGCCCGTCTTCGGCGGGCCGGACGGGACGATGACCGCGGGCAACTCGACGCCGCTCTCCGACGGCGCCTCCACGGTGCTGATCGCCAGCGAGGAGTGGGCCAAGGAGAAGGGCCTGCCGGTCCTTGCCTACCTGAGCCACGCAGAGACCGCGGCAGTCGACTACGTCGGCGGCGACGAGGGCCTGCTCATGGCCCCGGCTTACGCGGTGCCGCGGATGCTCGCCCGCGCCGGACTGACTTTGGAGGAGCTCGACCTGTACGAGCTCCACGAGGCGTTCGCCGCCCAGGTGCTCACGACCCTGGCCGCCTGGGAGGACCCGGTATTCGCCCGAGAGAAGCTCGGCCTCGACGCCGCGGTCGGCACCGTCGACCGCACCAAGCTCAACGTCAACGGCGGCTCCCTGGCCGCCGGCCACCCTTTCGCCGCGACCGGCGGCCGGATCGTCGCGTCGCTGGCCAAGGAGCTCCACGCCCGGGGCGGCGGCAAGGGCCTCATCTCCGTCTGCGCCGCCGGCGGCCAGGGCGTCGTCGCCATCCTCGAATCCGAAGGAGTCTGATGTCCGACCTCTACACCCAGCTCGTCAACAACCCCATCGGCAAGCTCGTCGCGAGCAACGTCGGGCTTCCCCAGCCGGTCAAGCTCGACCGCTGGTCGCCGTACGCCTCGGTCGTCGACGGCCAGGCGCTGTTCGGCGCCGCGCCCGGCGGGCGCCTGCTCACCGCCATCGCGAAGGTGCTCGCGATGGTCGAGGTCTCGACGAGCACCTCGCTGCGGACCGACCTGCGCGAGGCGTGCGCGGCGGCCGACCTCGACGCCGCCGTCTTCAACCCGGAGGCGCCGGGCGAGCAGCGCTTCAAGGCGCTCGTCTACGACGCGTCGGGCATCAAGAGCTCGGAGCAGCTCGCCGAGCTGCGCGCGTTCTTCGGACCCTCGATCCGGCGCGTGCAGCCGAGCGGGCGCGTGCTCGTCGTCGGCACGCCGCCCGAGAACGCCGGGTCGCCGAAGGAGGCCGCGGCCCAGCGCGCGCTCGAGGGCTTCGTCCGCTCACTCGGCAAGGAGCTCCGCTACGGCGCGACCGCCCAGCTCGTCTACGTCGCCCCCGGCGCCGAGGACGACATCACCTCCACGCTGCGCTTCCTGCTCGCGCCCAAGAGCGCGTACGTCAGCGGCCAGGTACTGCGCGTGACCCCGGCCCCGGACACGCCCGAGAACCCGGGGGCGCTCGACTGGGACCTGCCACTGGCCGGCAAGGTCGCGCTCGTCACCGGCGCCTCGCGCGGGATCGGCGCCGCGATCGCCACCGTGCTGGCCCGCGACGGCGCACACGTCGTCGGCCTCGATGTCCCGGCCCTCGGCGACGACCTGCGCGACCTGATGGACGAGCTCGACGGCTCGGCCTTCGAGCTCGACATCACCGACGTCGACGCCGGGGAGCAGCTGGTCACCCACCTCACCGCCGCGCACGGTGGCGTCGACGTGGTCGTCCACAACGCGGGCATCACCCGGGACAAGACGCTCGGGCGGATGAGCGCGGACCAGTGGGACCTCGTGATCGGGATCAACCTCACCGCGGAGGAGCGCCTGAACGACGCGCTGCTCGAGGCGGGGACGCTCCGCAAGGGCGGCCGGATCGTCTGCGTCTCCTCGATGAACGGGATCGCGGGCGCCGCCGGGCAGACCAACTACGCCACCTCCAAGGCGGGCGTGATCGGGATGGTCGAGGCGATGGCCCCGGTGGTCGCCAAGCAGGGCCACACGATCAACGCCGTAGCCCCGGGCTTCATCGAGACCGCGATGACCGCGGCGATGCCGATCGGCCCCCGCGAGGCGGGCCGGCGGATGAACTCGGTCAGCCAGGGCGGCCTGCCCGTCGACGTGGCCGAGGCGATCGCGTTCTTCGCCAAGCCGGTCTCCGGCGGGCTGAACGGCAACGTGCTGCGCGTCTGCGGCCAGAGCCTGCTGGGGGCGTGATGAGCGAGCAGACCCTCTCGGGTTCCCCGGGCACGCTCGCGCTCTACCCGCGCGCGGTCGCGCCCCTGATCCCTGGGCTCTCCCGGCTGCCGTTCGTTCCCGGCCGCGGCAAGACCGTGCCGACCCGCGAGCTCGTGCTCGAGGACGTCTCGGTCGATCCCGAGCACCTCGCCCGTTACGCGCGCGTCTGCGGCTTCCGCCTGGCGGCCACGCTGCCTGCGACCTACCCGCACATGCTCGCCTTCGGCCTGCACATGAAGCTCATGACCCGCGGAGACTTCCCGTTCGCGCCGGTCGGCCTCGTGCACATCGAGAACACGATCACCCAGCGCCAGGCCCTCCGCACGACCGACCGCCTCGAGATCCGGGTGAGCGCCACGCAGCCCGAGCCGCACCCGAAGGGCCGCACCTTCGCGTTCCTGACCGAGGCGCGGGTGGACGGCGAGGTGCTGTGGGAGGAGCGCTCGACGATGCTCCGCCGAGGTGGAGGCGGCGGCGACGTGCGCCGGCCCCCGAGCCGCCCCAAGCAGCCCGACCTCCCGGCCCGTGCCCAGTGGACGCTCCCCGGTGGTCTCGGCCGCCGCTACGGCTCGGTCTCCGGGGATCGGAACCCGATCCACCTCACGGGCCTCACCGCCCGCCTCTTCGGCTTCGACTCGGCGATCGCCCACGGCATGTGGACCAAGGCACGCTGTCTGGCCGCCCTGGAGGGCCGCTACCCCACGGCCTTCCGCGCGGAGGTCGCCTTCCGGCAGCCGATCAAGCTGCCCGGCCGCGTGACCTTCGCCAGCGAGGAGCGCCCGAGCGGCCTCCGCTTCGCCGTGCGCGACACCAAGCGCGGGACCCCGCACCTCGACGGAACCCTCACCCGACTGGAACGAGCACACACATGAGCATCGCTGACCAGAGCATGGGCCTCGGCCTGCGCGCCCTCCGCGGCTTCTCGAGCCTCGAGATCATCGACCGCCTCGGCCTGCGGGCCCTCTCCGAGCGCGCCCTCTTCGAGGGCACCAAGGGCGGCTTCAAGG
>JACDAP010000554.1 GCA_013695395.1 Solirubrobacterales bacterium | reverse complement strand
GGGCAGCTCGAGCTGGTACTGCGCGATGCCGAGCACGCCCTGGGCGGCCATCAGCAGCGCGAGGCGGGTCAGCACGCCCCGGAGCTCGGAGACCGCGCCGCGGGTCCGCGCCAGCCACCACGCGGCGAGGACGAGCGCGCCGAGCAGGCCATTGACGTAGGAGTGCAGGTGGACGAGCAATGAGAGGGTGTTCGCGCCGTCCAAGGTGAGGCGGGCGACCACGTCGCCGGTGCCGGAGCCGCCCGCGTGGGGGCCGGCGGCGGTCGAGGCGGTGCCGAGGGCGATCGAGAGGACACCGACGACCAGCAGCGCGCGGACCACGATGATCGTGAGCCGGTCGGCTCCAGGCGGATCGAGCCAGGGCTCCTCCTTCGAGCGCCACCACAGCCCGACCGCGGCCACCAGGATCAGGGCGCTCAAGGCGTAGTGGCCCATGACGTAGCCGGGGGCGAGGCCCGTCTTCACCGAGATCCCGCCGAGCACCGCCTGCGCGACGACGCCGACCGGCAGCAGGAAGCTCAGGAACGCGAGGTCGCGCCGGTACGGCTTGCGGAACCAGACGAGCACGAGCGGAGCGACTGCGGCGAAGCCGACCACGAAGGTGAGCAGTCGGTTGCCGAACTCGATCACCCCGTGGGTGGAGAGCGGCGCGTAGAGCGACTCCTCCGTGCACTTCGGCCAGGTCGGGCAGCCGAGCCCGGACCCGGTCAGGCGGACCGCGGCGCCGGTGAAGACGATCGCCGTCAGGCCGACGACGGCCAACAGGCAGACGAAGGTGAAGCGTTCATGGCTGACCGTGTACTTCGCGCGCATCGCTCGGGACAGTGTGCCGCACGGACGCGGTGGCCGCGCGTCAGGTCGGGGGATCCACCAGGTACGGGCGCCCGCTCGTGTCCGGGACGTGCCAGACGCCGCGCAGCAGGATGTTCGGGCCACGCCGCAACACCGGCTCGGGGAAGGCGCCGGCGAGATCGTCGCGCACGAAGAACGCGTTGACGCCCGCGAGCTCGGTGTGGACCAGGCGGTACCCCTTGGCTGCGCCGAGCCGCTCGAGCGCGGGCAGCGAGGCCCCGAAGTAGTCCGTCCCCGCCCAGCCGGCGACGTCCGCCGGCACGGTGAGCGGACGCTCCGCGCCGAGTCCGGCGTTGTACTCGATGACCACCACCCGGGGCCGGTACGCGCCGAGCGCCCGCCACACCCAGTAGTCGGCGCCGTCGATGTCGATGGCGAGCACATCCGGCTCGGCCGGGACCTCGAGCTCGGCGAAGAGCGCCTCGACGTTCTCCGGCGTGACCGTCGCCCGGTGCGTGCGGACCTCGGGACGCAGCGCGTACTTCCGCGTGAGCAGGGCATGGAGAGCGGGCTCGGCCTCGAGGAAGGCGCCGCGCCACCCGAGGACATCGGCGAGGAAGACGCAGACACCCTCGGTGCCGGTCTCCACGCCGAACTCGACGAACGAGGGCTCCGGGCTCGGGCCGAGCCGGCGGAGGATCTCGGCGAGCACCCCGTCCTCTCCGTTCTGCGAGCTGACGCGCAGCTCGGCCCGGGCGAGTGGCCGGGGCGGCGCGGTCGTCGCCGCGAGCCGATCGGTGAGGGTCGCGGCGGCGAGGTAGGTCGCACGGTCGGTCTCGAGCGGCCCGGTGGCCGGGGCGGTGGCGGCAGGCGGCGGCGCCGACGGGAGGCGCCGGACGATCGCGCGGCGCAGGGTCCGGACGTGGCTCATCGCGCCCGAACCTAGAGCACCGCGTCAGCCCACGTACTCGAACGGCAGGCCGTCGGCTATCTCGGCGAGCGTCGGCGCCTCGAGGTCGCGCTCGCTCCAGGAGAGCTCCTCCTCCGGAAAGGGCCACTCGACGGCCACCTCGGGGTCTCGCAACGAGAAGCCGCGCTCGACCTCCGTGGAGTAGTAGTTCGACTGCTTGTAGAAGACGTCGGCGACCTCGGAGAGCACGCAGAAGCCGTGCGCGAAGCCGACGGGGACGTAGAAGACGCGCATGTTCTCCTCGGAGAGCTCGACACCCTCCCACGCACCGTAGGTCGGCGAGCCGCGCCGGAGATCGACCGCGACGTCGAGGATCGCCCCGCGCCCGCAGCGCACGAGCTTGGAGGCGCCTTCGCCGATCTGGAAGTGCATCCCCCGGACGACGCCCCGAGCGGAGCGGGAGTGGTTGTCCTGAATGAAGTGCTCGGTGATGCCGAACTGCTCGGCCATCGTGTTCGCGCGGAAGGTCTCGGCGAAGAAGCCGCGGTCGTCGCCGAAGACCTTCGGCTCGATCAGGACAGGGCCGTCCAGGCGGGTGGGGATCTGCTGCACGGCGGGGTCTCCTCAGGGGTCGATCAGGAGGCCGAAAGGTAGTGATGCCAGGCTGGGCGGGATCGCGCGGCTGCTCCCCGGCTCCTGCTCCTGAACGCTGCCGCCACCTTTCGAGCGGCTGGTCAACTTGACCAACCCACGGCCGCCGCCGTACGCTGACGGGATGCGCAGCGTCACCGTCCAGGAGGCCAAGACCCACCTCTCGAAGCTCCTGCGGGAGGTTGAGGCAGGGGAAGAGATCGAGATCCGCCGCGGTGACACCCCGATCGCCCTGCTGTCAGCGCGACCGAAGGCGAACCCCCTGGCCGCGCTGAAGGGCAAGTTCGACGGGCAGGTCGTGATCCACGGCGACTTCAACGATTACGACGAGCAGATCGCGCGAGACTTCGGTGTCCACCCAGACGACGACTGATGCGTGTCTTCCTGGATAGCCAGGCGCTTCTCCTATGGACGATCCGGCCCCACGAGCTGCCGGTGGCGGTAGAAACGCTGCTGGACGACCCCGCCACGGAGCCGCTCCTGAGTGCCGCCTCATTGTGGGAGCTCGCGATCAAATTCGAGGCGGGGAAGCTCGAGGTTCCTGAGGGATACTTCGACTCGCTGATCGCCTCCGGTCTGTCTTTCCTGCGGATCACCGAGGCCCACGGGCTCGCGGCCGGACGCCTCCCCCAGCATCACCGCGATCCGTTCGACCGGGTGATCATCGCCCAGGCCCAGGCCGAACGCCTGCCGCTCGTCGGCGGCGATCGGATCTTCGCCTCCTACGACGTCCGTGTGATCTGGTGAGCCCGGCCCGCCGCTCCGTAGCCGAGCGGGTGCGCGGCGTCACCCTCGAGCACGGCTCCAAGTCCCCAACGCTCGCAGACGACGCACCGACGGGTACGCCCGCCCGAAGCTGATGCGCATCGTCCTGAGCCTCCACGCGTTCTCGCAGCACGCGGGAACCGAGACCTACTCGCTGTGCGTCGCGAGCGAGCTCCGGCGGCTCGGGCACGAGGTCACGCTGCATGCGACGGAGCTCGGACCGATCGCCGAGATCGCGCGCACGGATGGCTTCCCCGTCGTCGCGCGTGCGGACGAGCTGCCCACCGGTGTCGACGGAGTTCTCGCCCAGGATGCGGGGACCGCGTACACGCTCGCCCGCCGCTATCCCGCAGCGGCGCGCGTGATGGTGGTGCACTCGGAGTACCACGCTCTGCAGTTCCCCCCTCAGCTGACGGGCGTCTGCGACGCCGCGGTGGTCATGAACGAACGGGTGCGCCGACGCGTCGAGCACCTGGCGGCAGCGCCGCGTGTCGTCCGCCTGCGGCAACCCGTCGACCTGCGGCGCTTCGGTGTCCGGGGCCGACCGTCCCAGCATCGGCGTCGGGCGCTGATCCTGGGCAACTACCTGCGCGGAGACCGCGCCGACGTCGTCGCGGACGCCTGCCGCTCGGCGGGCTTCGAGCCGTCGATCACCGGAGTGCACACCCGGCCCACGAGCACGCCGGAGCGTGATATCGCCGAGGCCGAGGTGGTCGTCGGACTCGGACGGTGCATCGTCGAGGCCCTCGCCGGTAGGCGCGCCGCCTTCGTCTACGGTCTTGCCGGCGGGGATGGCTGGGTGACCACGGACTCCTATGAGGCGCTCGAGTCCGACGGCTTCGCCGGAACGGCCCGAGACGAACCCCTCGACAGCCGGCGGATGGCCGAGGAGCTCGCCGCCTGGGACCCCACCATGGGCGATATCAACCGGCAGCTCGCTTTCGCCCATCACGATGTCGGCAACCACGTGATGGACCTGCTGGATCTCCTCCATGATCCGGCCACTCCCCCGTCGGAGATCGTCGGCCCCATGGACGAGATGGCACGGCTGGTGCGCATGGAGTGGGACAGCTGGTCGCGCTACGCCGGCGCGGTCGGTGAGGTGGCGGAGCTCAGGGAGGAGATCGACCGGGTCCACGGCGACGCGGCACGAGCGATCGACGCGGAGCGACAGGCACGCGAGCGATCCCAGGCCGCGGCGGAGAGGGAGGCGCAGCGCACGGCCGAGGAGCACGCC
>JACDAP010000544.1 GCA_013695395.1 Solirubrobacterales bacterium | reverse complement strand
AGCGGCACGACCGCACTGCACCTCGCGCTCGCCGCAGCAGGGATCGGCCCGGGTGACGAGGTGATCGTGCCGACCTTCACCATGATCGCCACGGCCAACGCGGTCGACTACCTCGGCGCCCGAGCGGTGCTGGTGGACACCGATCCCGCGACGTGGAACCTGGACCTCGACCAGGTCGCCGCGCGCGTGAGTCCGCGCACGCGGGCGATCGTCGTCGTGCACACCTACGGGCAGCCGGTCGACATGCAGGCCGTGCGTCGGTTGGCCGAGGACAACGGCCTTGCCGTGATCGAGGACGCAGCCGAGGCGCACGGCGCCCGGGCGGACGGTCAGCCGGTCGGTTCGCTCGGAGACGTGGCCTCCTTCTCCTTCTACGGGAACAAGATCCTCACGACCGGGGAAGGAGGAATGGTCACCACGAACGACCCGGAGATCGCGGCGGTCGCCCGCGAGCTCCGAGACCACGCCTTCTCGCCGGAGCGGCACTTCTGGCACCGCTTCCGGGCCTACAACTTCCGGATGAGCAACCTGCAGGCGGCCGTCGGGCTGGCGCAGGTCGAGCGCCTGGAGCAGCTCGTCGCGCGGCGTCGCGCGAACGCGGAGCTCTACGCCGCCGGGCTCGCCGAGGTAGCAGGGATCGAGCTGCCGCCTTCCCGGGCCGGTCACGAGAGCGTCCATTGGATGTTCGGTCTCACCCTCGGCCCCGCCTTCGGGCTGAGCCGCGACGAGCTCCGCGCCGCTCTCGCGACCGAGGGCATCGAGACGCGCACCTTCTTCGTCCCGCTCCATCTCCAGCCGGCCTACCGGCAGGAGCACCGGGGTCGTCGCCACCCCGTGGCCGAACGGCTGGGGGCGACCGGGCTCTACCTCCCGTCCAGCCCGCAGCTGACGCCGGAGGACATCACGAGGATCACCGACGCGGTGCGGGCCGCTCACCAAGCGGCTGCCGCGGTGCTCGTCCACGCTGAGCCCGCTCAGGCACGCCCGACGATCGCGCCGGCGGCGGCCACGACGATCTAGGCGACGATGAGGGCGATCTCGACACCAGCTTCCCCGCACCCCGAGCGCGAGCGGTTGAGGCGGGCGTGTGTCAGGAAGACTTGAGCCGTGATCACGTCCCGCCAGCCCGCCGTCCCGGCCGCCGTCGCCGCCCACTACGATGGGCTCGACGCGTACTACCGCTCCCTCTGGGGCGAGCACGTCCACCACGGCCTCTGGTCCGGACCCGCTGACCGGGCACCGGTGGAGATCGCCACGCGCGGCCTGGCCGAGTACGTCATCGCCCTGGCCCGGATCGAGCCCGGCGACCGCGTCGTCGACGTCGGCTGCGGCTACGGCGCCACCTCCCGCCTGCTGGCCCGGGAGCACGGCGCGCGGGTGACCGGCCTCACGCTCTCCGCCGCACAGGCCGCCTACGCGGTGTCGGTCGGCGGCCGCCCGGGCGACCCGGAGATCCTCGTACGCGACTGGCGTGAGAACGGGCTGCCCGACGGGGAGGCCGACGCGGTCGTGGCGATCGAGTGCCTCTCGCACATGCCGGACAAGCCGCGCGTCTTCGCCGAGCTCGCCCGCGTCCTCAAGCCGGGGGCGCGGCTCGTGCTCACCGACTGGCTGGCCTGCGAGCAGCGGCGCCCCTGGCGGGACCGCGCCCTGCTGCGCCCGATCTGCGACGAGGGCCGGCTGCCGAGCATGCACACCGCCGCCGAGTACGGCGAGCTGCTCACCGGGGCCGGGTTCGAGCTGCTGCGCTTCGAGGACCTCTCCCGCCGGGTCAGCCGCACCTGGCCGATCATCGTGCGTCGTGCGCTCGCCCGGGCCCTCCGCGATCCCGAGGCACGCCGCTTCCTGCTCGACCGCGGGAACCCCGACCGGATCTTCGCCCTCACCGTCCCGCGGCTCATGGCCGCCTACGCGACCCGCGCGATGGTGCAGGGCCTCTTCGTCGCCCAGAGGACCGGGGCCGCCGGGGGCGGACGCTGATGCGCGTCCTGCTGGTCGGGCCCGGCGACCTGGCCGACGAGGTGGAAGCCGCGCTCGAGGCCGAGCAGGCGGAGGTCGTGCGCCTCGGCGAGCCCGAGCACGAGGAGCTCGCCGTCGCGCTCGCGGACGGCCCCTGGGACCGGGTGACGGTGGTCACGCGATCGGACGCGGTCGCGCTGCGCCTCGCGCTCTCCATCCGTCGCGAAGAGCCGGAGCTGCCCATGCTCGTCACGATCTTCGACCACACGGCGGCCGAGCAGCTCCGCGCCGCGGACGAGCACGTCGAGGTCACCTCGCTGGCCGAGATCGTGGCGCCGAGCCTCGCCGGGCCGTGCGTCGAGGAGGGGCTTGCGGCCCTCCGGGTGGGCGAGGACGGCGCGGTCGCGATCCGCACCGAGGACGGCACCGTCCGCGAGGAGCCCTTCTCCCCGCGCCAGCAGTCCACCCGGGTCTTCGGCCTGCTCACCTCGCTGGCCCGCCCCTACGACCGCTCCGCCGCGCTCCTGGTCTACGGGGCCCTCGGAATCCTCACGGTGCTCGTCGTCGAGACGATCGGGGCGATGATCGCCATCGACCAGGGCTTCGTCGACGCGCTCTACGGCTCGGCCAAGACGCTCGCGAGCGTCGACGCGAACCAGCCGGTCGCCGACGGCCCCGCGAGCTTCAAGATGATCACCACCGTCGCCATGCTGGTCGGCCTGTTCTTCGAGGCCCTCTTCACCGCCGGGCTCGTGAACCGCCTGATCGACCGGCGCCTCACCGCGTGGGTCGGCCGTCGTTCAGTGCCGCGAGAGCACCACGTCGTCGTCGTCGGTCTCGGCAAGGTCGGCCTGCGCCTCTGCCAGCTGCTGCGTGCGGCCGGGGTCCGGGTCGTCGGGGTGGACGTCGAGGAGGACGGCGAGTACGTCGGACGGGCGAAGGAGGACGGGATAGCGGTGGTCATCGGGCGCGGGGCGGACCCCTCCCTGTTGCGCCGGCTCTCGCTGCCGCGAGCCAGCGCGCTGGCGGCCGTCACCGCCGACGACCTCGAGAACCTCTCGATCGCGATGACGGCCCGCTCGATCGCGCCCGACCTGCGGATCGTCCTGCGGGCCGAGGAGGCCCATCTGGCCGACCAGACGCGCTCCTTCCTGGGCCTCGGCGTCGTGCGCGACATCCACCAGATCGCCGCCGCGCTGCTGGCGGCGCGCAGCACCGGCTCCTCCGCGCAGTCGGTGTTGAGCCACGAGGACGAGGCGCACCTGGTCCACGACGGGGGACGGCTCGAGCGGGCGGCGGTGCTCGGCGCCGAAGACGCGGGCTGAGCGTGGATCCAGGCTGCTCCGAGGGGTCGCCCGGCGTGAGGTCGGGTATCGCAACCTCATGGAGATCGCCTTCCTCGGAACCGGCATCATGGGCCTGCCCATGGCGCGCAACATCGCGGCCGGAGGCGAGCATGTCGTCCGGGCATGGAACCGCACGAAGGAGAAGGCCGAGCCGCTGCGCGAGGACGGGGTTGAGGTCGTCGAGGGGGCGCAGGACGCGGTGCGTGGCGCCGACGTCGTGGTGACGATGCTCGCCGACGGCCCCGCCACCCTCGAGGTCGCCGCCGCGATGCTCCCGCACGCCGGCGCGGACACGGTCTGGTGGCAGGCTGGCACCGTCGGCTTGCAGGCCGACCGCGAACTGGCCGCCATGGCGCGCTCGGCGGGCGTCGCCTACGTCGACGGGCCGGTGCTCGGGACCAAGCAGCCGGCCGAGCAGGGGGAGCTCGTCGTGCTCTCCGCCGGTCCTCCGGCCGCCCGGCACCGCTGTGAGCCGCTGTTCGAGGCGGTCGGAAGGAAGACCGTCTTCCTCGGCGAGGAGCCCGGCGCCGGCTCCCGCCTGAAGCTCGTGCTCAACCACTGGATCGCCGCGCTGACCGCAGCCACCGCCGACACGATCCTGCTCGCGCGGGCACTCGGCGTCGACCCGCAGGTCTTCCTCGACACCATCGCAGGCGGCCCGCTCGACGCCGACTACGCCCAGCTCAAGGGCGGTGCGATGATCGCGGGCGCCTTCAGCCCGCCGAGCTTCCCGCTCTCGCTCGCCGCCAAGGACGTCCGCTTGGTCCTGGAGGCCGCGAGCGCGAGTGGGCTGGAGCTCGCGCTGGCCCCCGGCGCGCTCGCCCGGTTCGAGGCCGCCGAGGAGCGCGGGCACGGCGGCGCGGACATGGCCGCGGTGATCCTCGGGGCCTGACGCGCCGGTGTGCTCGCAGATCGATCCATGTCATCGATTCGGGAACACGCCGGTACGGTCAGCGCCATGAGCGCATGGGGTCCCGGGAGCTTCGACAACGACATCGCCTCCGACTGGGCGGCCGACCTGGCCGACGGCGGCGGCCTCGAGATGGTCCGCGAGAGCCTGCGCACGGCCGCCCTCTGCCCGCTCGAGGAGTACCTCGAATCCGACGAGGGCTCCGAGGCGCTCGCCGCGGCCGAGGTGGTCGCCGCCGCGGGCGGGCGCCCCGTGAAGTCGGTCGGGATGGGGACCGCCGGCCCGCACGCGCTGGCCTGGGCCAAAGGCCACAAGGGCGCAGGCTCGGACGCGATGGTCGAGCTCGCCCAGGAGGCGGTGGAGCGGGTGAGCGGCCCCGAGTCCGAGCTCGTCGAGCTGTGGGGTGCGGCCGCCGCCGCGGAGGCGCGCGAGTTCTTCGCCGAGCTCGAGGACCTGCGCGCCCGGCTGGCCTGAGCCGGCCGGTGCCGCGTCAGCCCGCCTTGCGGGCGCTCACCATGAGGTTGTAGAAGATCGCCGGGGGCAAGCGGCCCTCGAGCAGCCGCCCGTCGACCTGCTGGAGCGCGAGGTAGCCGCGGAACGCGTACTGGCGCCACAGCCACGGGACGTCCTCCGCCACCGCGGTGGCCTCCAGCGCGCGGTTCGCCCACCCGAACCAGTTCGCGAGCAGCTCCTCGCCACGCACGTTCACCTCGTGCAGCCCGGCACCCTCGGCGAAGCGCACGAGGTCCTCCGGGACGAAGGCGTGGACATCGACCGAGCCCTCGAGCTGATGGTTGTGCTCGCCGCCGTCCGAGTGCCCCTCGGGCGCCTTGCGGGCCCGCAGCGCTCGGCGCCACAGCGGCGCGGCGCGGTTGGCGGCTCGCTTCGGGACGTTCGCGATCCGGTCGCCGGTCCGTGAGGGCTCGCCGGCGAAGAAGAGTCGGCCGCCCGGGGTGAGCACGCGCTCGAACTCGCGGAAGGCCTGGGCGAGGTCGGGGAGGTGGTGGAGCACCGCGTGGCCCAGGACGAGCTCGAAGGAGCTGTCGGCGAACGGGAGCCGCTCGGCGTCGCAGGCCACGGTCTCGACGCTCAGGCCGAGCCGGTCCGCGTTGGCCTGCAGCGTCTCGAGCATTCCCGGCGAGATGTCCGTGCACGTCGCCTCCCCGACGATCCCCGCCTTCAGCAGGTGGAGCGAGAAGTAGCCGGTGCCGGCACCGATCTCGAGCGAGCGCCGGAAGGTCGTCGGCCGGCCGCCGAGGGCCTTGGTCGTCTTCAG
Organism: Solirubrobacterales bacterium; assembly: GCA_013695395.1. Taxonomy (GTDB): domain Bacteria; phylum Actinomycetota; class Thermoleophilia; order Solirubrobacterales; family Solirubrobacteraceae; genus Paraconexibacter. The sequence goes on along the minus strand of JACDAP010000544.1, from coordinate 2,240 downwards.
GAGCACCTGGTGGGCGCCGATCTCGCCCCAGTCGATGCCCCACTTGGCGTCGTACTGCGCGGCGGCGCCATCGTGGTACCGGGTGTTGACGTCGCGGATCTCCTCCGCGGTGGACGGGGCGGTCATGGCGCCGGAGGGTAATCGGGCGACGGTCATTAGGCTCTGCCGCCGCATGCCGACCGACGCAGAACCGAAGCTCTACCTGCAGCGCGACCAGCCCCCGGGGGTGCCGCCGCTGGCGCTGACCGGCGAGCGCACGCTGCCCGACGTGCCGGAGGAGAACTACTGGTACCGGCGCCACCTGGTGGTCTACGAGTGGATCCGGGCCCGGGTCGGCGGGCGGAAGGTCGTCGACATGGCCTGCGGCGAGGGCTACGGCTCCGCAGTCCTCGGCCGGACTGCGCGGGAGGTCGTCGGCGTCGACGCCAACCCGGAGGCCCATGAGCACGCGAAGGCCCGCTACACGAGCGGCCACGTCCGCTTCGAGCGCGATCTCGTCGAGACCTTTGCCGAGCCGTGCGACGCTGTCGTCTTCCTGCAGACGATCGAGCACGTCCGCAACCCCGACGACGTGCTCGAGCACTTCAAGACGCTGCTCTCGGGCGACGGGCTCGTCGTGCTCTCCACGCCGAACCTGCTCACGCTCGCGCCCCAGGGGGCGGAGAAGTCCGAGAACCCCTGGCACATCAAGGAGTACCGGCCCGAGGAGTTCCGCGCGCTCTGCGAGGCGCACTTCAGCCAGGTCGAGCTGTACGGGCTCTTCCATGCCCGGATGCTCGCGGTACACGCCTTCGCGCTCGAGCACCTGCACTGGGATGCGGTGCACAAGGGTCTCGGGTTCTCCAAGCCGTTCTACGACCGCTTCACCCCGGCGATCTCCGAGCGGGACTTCACCCTGCGCACCGACCGCCCGCTCGAGGGCGCGCTGGACTTCGTGGCGCTGTGCCGGCCGTGAGTGACGGCCGCCTCTCGATCCTCCTGCACTCCCACATGCCCTACGTGGAGGGCTTCGGGACCTGGCCGTTCGGCGAGGAGTGGCTCTTCGAGGCGATGGCGTCCTCCTATGTGCCGCTGCTCGACGTGCTGCCCGGCAGCGGGATCACGGTGAGCGTGACGCCGGTGCTGGCCGATCAGCTCGAGGCACCGGGGGTGAGCGAGCGCTTCGCCGCGTTCCTGCGCGACGTGCGGCCCGCCTCCCACGCCCTCGACGCCGAGCAGTTCCGGGCCGAGGGTCGGTCGGACGAGGCCGCCGAGCTCGAGCGCGCGGCGGGCGACTACGCGTGGGCGGCCGATCGGTTCGCCGGGCTCGGGGAAGGAGGCCTGCTCGACGCCCTGTCTGCGACGTGGACCTCCAGCGCCACCCACGCGGTGCTCCCGCTCCTGGCCACCGACGCCGGGGTGCGTCTTCAGCTCGACGTGGGGATCGAGGCCCACCGCACGCGCGCCGGCGGTCACTGGGACGGCGGGTTCTGGCTTCCGGAGTGCGCCTACGAGCCCTGGCTCGACCCCCTGCTCGAGGCGGCCGGCGTGCGTACGGCGTGCGTCGATCTCACCGACGTTCTGGGCCGCGGCGCGCCCGAGCAGCTGCGACCGCTGGCCACCGAGGACGGACCGCTGCTCGTCTCCATCGACCGGGAGATCATCGAGCTCGTCTGGAGTCCGGGGGGCTACCCGTCGCAGGGTGCCTACCGCGAGTACCACCGGCGCTCCCCCCGTGACCACCACCCGTGGTCCGTCGACGGCGCGGTCTACGACCCCGCCCGGGCCGAGGAGCAGCTCCACGCGGATGCCGCGGACTTTGTGGCGCGGGTCGCGAGTCGCCTGGGCGACGGGGGCCTCTGCGTCGTCGCGCTCGACACCGAACTGCTGGGCCACTGGTGGTACGAGGGGCCGCGCTGGCTGGGTGCGGTCGTGGAGGAGTGCGCGCGCCGCGGCGTCGAGATCGCGCCGCTCGACGAGGCCGCTCACGCCATCGCGCCGGCTGGCCCGCTCCCGCCGGAGCGGCTCGGCACCACCACCTGGGGGACCCCGCGTGACCTGTCGACCTGGGATCACCCCGGGGTCGCCGAGCTCGCCTGGCGGGCGCGCGCGGCCGAGCTCGAGGTGCTCGCCGCCGGGCCGCACCCGCCGCCGCGCGCCGTCCGCGAGCTGCTCGCGCTGCAGTCCTCCGACTGGGCCTTCCTCGAGACCCGGGCGCTCGCGGGGACGTACCCGGCCGAGCGGGCCGTCGGCCACCACGC
>JACDAP010000530.1 GCA_013695395.1 Solirubrobacterales bacterium | reverse complement strand
GTCGTCCGGCGACCCAGCGGGCGTATCGTGAGCGTCCAGCGAGCACGGGCCGGGACGCGGACGCGACTCTCCACCTTCCCGCTCGCGAGCAGCTCGGCCTGGCGCACAGGGGCCAGGCGCACAGCCTGGGTCCCCGCGGCTGAGGCGATCTGCGGCGTGAGCAGGACGACCAGCGCGGTCGCGAGGAGCAGGACCGGGCGACGGTGGGCGGCGTGCATGCCGCCAGCCTCTCATCACGGTCCTTCGCGCGGCAACAGGGAAGCGGCGCGTCGGCCCCACCGGGTCGGCCGGGGGTTTGAGCATCAGCGGTCCCATATGGACACCTGGTGCTCAACCCCCGCGAACGCGCCAAGCCTTCTCGAGGCATCGGTGGTCAGTAGCCGTAGGGGTCCTCGGGCTGAGCGGGCGGCTGCGACGGCTCGTCCTCGGTCTGCGCGTCGTCCGTGCCGGCCAGCGGCGTCGGCACGTTGCCCGGATCCTCGGTGGCCCGCGGGCAGCCCCGGCGGCCCGGGCCCTTCCACGGCAGCCGCACGACGACCGAGCCCGCGTTGTTCGACTCGCTGAGCTCGACGAGCTCGTTCTCCGGGTCCGCCTTGAGCGTGTAGAGGAAGCAGCCCGCAAGGCCGGTGACGTCGAGGTTGTTCTGCGGATAGCGGTAGGGGTAGATGTCCGCCCAGCCCACGCTCGTGCCGAGGGTGAGCTGCCTGTCGCCGCCGTCCTTCGAGCAGGCGCCGAACTGCCGGCTCCGCGGGGTCCCGGCGTACCGCTTGCCGGTGTCGAGGCGCTTGACCTTCGTGAGGTCGCGGAAGCAGTAGTCGACCTTCTTGCCGGTGCGGCGGACCGCCCCGACCGTCCCCGTCGCGCTCACGCGGCGCAGCGTGAAGCTCGCGGCGTTGTGGTACTTCCAGTACACGCCGCGCGTCCTCGTGTCGAAGAAGTTCAGCCGCCCGCGCGGCGGCAGGACGAGCGGCGCAGTCTGCGTCGTCCGGCCGCGCAGAACCTGGCGCGCCGGGATCTGGAAGCGGCTGCTCTGCGTCCGGGTGCCGCGGACCTCGAGCGGCCCGTCTCCCACGTTGACGATCGCGTTGGTTGCCGCGAGCAGCTGCCGCTTCGGCGTCCTGATCAGCTTCATGTTGTACGGCGCCCGCATGACGAGGTCGGGGCACGCGTACCGGGGCTCGGGATCTGCGCACGGGTTGGCGGTGGCGGCGACGGCGAGAGCGGAGGCGAGCAGCATCGAACGCCGATGGTAGGACGGGGATGATCGCCGGAGCGCCCGGTCGGTCCCAGGGCGCCGGTGGTCGGCTCGTCGCCGGTGATCCAGTGGTTCAGGTGCTTCTCCGCGTTTCCGGTGAGGGTGTTCTCGGGATGCTGATCGCTCATGTCGGAGAACCTGCCCCGGAACGTGCGTTCGCTCCCCTCCCGGCCGGTGAACCCGGCGCGTCCCCGCATCGGCCTCGTCCTGGGCGCCGGGGGTGTCCTCGGTGCCGCGTGGCTGCAGGGCGCGCTCGCGGCGCTCACCGAGGAGACCGGCTGGGACCCGGGCAGCGCCGAGCTCATCGTCGGGACGAGCGCCGGCTCGGTGATCGGCTCGCTCCTGGCCTGCGGGATCCCACCCTGGTACATGGTCGCCCACGCGGAGGGGGAGAGCTTCGAAGGGCTGCTGGACGCCGCCGGGGACCACGCGTCGAGGCTCTCCCGCGAGGCGGGGCACGGCTTCTCCTTCGAGCGGGCGTTCCCGCGCCCCGGGCCGGGCTCGTGGCGCCTGGCCTTGGGTGCCCTGAAGGAGCCGCGCCGCCTGCCGCCCGCCGCGGTGCTCGCGGGCTGGCTGCCGCGCGGCGTCGTCTCCACCGGGCCGATCGAGGAGGTCATCCGCGCCGCTTGCGCCGAGGACTGGGCGCCCCATCCTGGCTTGCGCGTCGTGGCGTGCGACTACGGCACGGGTCGCCGCGTCGCCTTCGGTGCGCCGGACGCGCCCGAGGCGCTGCTCACCGAGGCGGTCGCCGCCTCCTGCGCGATCCCCGCGTTCTATGTCCCGCCGCGGATCGGCGGGCGCACCTACGTCGACGGCGGCCTCTGGTCGGTCTCGAACCTCGACCTGCTCGCCCGCGAGGAGCTCGACCTCGTGATCTGCCTGAATCCGACGAGCTCGCGCGACGGCGCCGGTGCGCCGCTCGGTCGGTACTTCCGCGCCCAGGCGGGGCGGCGGCTCGGCCGTGAGGCCAAGCGCGTCGAGGCCTCCGGCGCCGAGGTCGTCCTGATCCAGCCGCTGGCCGAGGACCTCGAGGTCATGGGGGAGAACCTCATGTCCTCCGCGCGCCGCTGCGAGGTCACCGAGCGCGCCCGGCAGACCACCGCCTGGCAGCTCCGTGGCCTCAAGGGCGAGCTGGCCGGCCTGCCGACCGGCGCGGCCCCGTTCGTCCAACGTCCCCCGGGCGCGCCTGCGACGTGGGCGCCGTTCGGCCACGCGGCGCGGGAGCGCTTCCCGGCGGCCGCCTGAGCCCGGATCCAACCTGAGATCCGCTCATGGTCCTGGGACGACGCCAGCGCGCTCGAACCGGACGCTCACCCCGCGCCGAAGCGCTGCTAACGCGCTCGCGGGCCGTCAGGCCGCCGTCACCGAGCGCTCAGAAGCCGTCGATCGGGGTGCCCGTGAGCAGCAGCGCGCCGATCGTCAGCGCGATCAGCACGGGTTGGTGCAGGAGGTAGATGGTCAATGACCGCCTGCCGGGTGCGCCGGCGGCGATCGTGACGCGCGTGCCGTCGCCCAGGGCGGCCAAGCGCGGGTGGCGCCGCCCGTCGGGGTACAGCACCGAGCCGAGGGCGACGCCGAGGAGCGGCATCCCCAGCCACGGCAGCAGCGGGAACCAGTCGACCCCGGTCTCGCCCGGGTCCAAGCCCACGACCATCAGGGCCGACACCGCGGTGGCCGTGCCGTCGAGTGCGAGGCCGCCGCCGATGACCACCGCGCCGAGCACGGCGTTCCAGGCTCCCAGCCGTACGAGGAGCGGCAGGACCAGAAGGTGCGCGACGGCGATCAGGTGGAGGATCCCGAACCGGACCGCCTCGTCCCCGAGCGCGACGAACGTCGCCAGTGAGACGAGCAGGGCGCCGGCGGCCACCTGCCCGCCGCGTGGCGCGGTCGTCCGCCACGCCGTGACGCCGGTGATCCCCCGGGCGAGGAGTCGGCGATCACGGATCCAGAAGCTCACGCCGACCAGCGTGAGGAACGACGAGGCGCAGACGACCTGAAGGGCCCGCCAGCCGCCGTTGTAGGGGTCGATGGCGACCTCGGGCGACAGAAACCGGACGTTGTAGGCGACGTGGTAGACGACCATCATCGCGATGGCGGCCGTTCGTAGGACGTCGACCTCCCACAGGCGCGGGCGGGCGATGAGCGCAGCGGCGGGCGGCGGCGTCGCGTGTTTCGTCACGGTGGCGGACATGCAGAGGGCCTTCCTGGATGCTACGCCGCTGCGGGCCGGCCGGATCCACCGCCCTCGCGCGGATGGTTCATCTCCGACCCCGTTGGTAGGATTGAAGCTCATGATCTTCACGACCAAGGCCGAGTACGGCGTGCGCCTGATGGTGGAGCTGGGGCGTCAGTCGGGGGCCCGAACGGCCACCTCGCTGAAGGTGATCGCGGAGTCCGAGGCGTTGCCCCTGGCCTACCTGGAGCGCATCGTCGCGCTGCTCAAGAAGGCCGGCCTCGTCGAGAGCACCCGCGGTGCCCACGGTGGCTACCGCCTCTCGCGGAGCCCTGAGGAGATCACGATGGACGACGTCATCCTCGCCCTCGAGGGCAGCGTCGCGCCCATGAACTGCTTCGTCGACGACACCGACGGTTCGAGCCGCGTGCTCTGCTCCCACGAGGCCGACGCCGGCCAGGGTTGCGCCACGAAGCTCCTCTGGATGCGCGTGCAGGGCGGCGTGATGGAGAAGCTCCAGCAGACCACGCTCGCCGAGCTCGTCGCCTTCTCGCACCGCGAGAACACCCCCCCTCCGACCGAACGAGAGAACCTGACCCATGCCTGAGCTCGAGATCCGCGACCTGCACGTCCAGGCCGACGACAAGCAGATCCTCAGGGGCGTCGACCTCACGGTCCGCCCCGGCGAGATCCACGCGCTGATGGGGCCGAACGGCTCCGGCAAGTCGACGCTCGCCAACGCGATCATGGGCCACCCGAGCCTCGAGGTCACCCAGGGTCAGATCCTCTTCGGCGGCGAGGACATCACCGGTGCTGACGTCGACGAGCGCTCCCGCATGGGCCTCTTCATGGCCTTCCAGTACCCCGTCGCGATTCCCGGCGTCACGATCACGAAGTACCTGCGCATGGTGATGAACGCGCACCGCGAGGCCCGCGGCGAGGAGGAGGTCTCGCTCAAGGAGTTCCGCAAGACCGTCGAGGCCGCGATGGAGCTCACCGACGTGCCGCGCGCCTTCGTGCAGCGCTACCTCAACGACGGCTTCTCCG